>PXDW01000074.1 GCA_003564925.1 Candidatus Woesearchaeota archaeon
TATAAAAAAGGCAACTTAACAGAATACAATCTTGTTGTTCCTGAAGTAAGTGAAGCTATAAAAGCTCTTTTCAATGAAATTAGGCACAAGCTTATAACTCAAGTTCATGTTAGTTCTGATGAAATATTAGATGTAAAAGTTATGGAAAATTTAAAGAATAAGTTTAAAACGAAAGCTGATCAGGAAATAAAGCTAAAACTTCCTGGAATAAAGGAAGAGACTAAAAATTTCTTAATAAGTACCTTGCTTCATGAAATGCTTGGTTTTGACAAAGTTGAATTTCTTCTTTGCGATGAAAATTTAGAAGAAGTTATTATAAATAGTGCAAACGAACCAGTAATGGCATACCATAAAAAATATGGGTGGGTAAAAACAAACATTATAATTGAATCCGAAGACAAGATACAAAATTTTGCCAATATAATCGCTAGGAGATCTGGAAAACAGATTAATGTTTTAAATCCTCTTCTTGATGCTCAGCTTGTAACAGGTGACAGGGCAAACGCTGTTCTGTACCCTATTGCAAATAAAGGACACACAATAACAATAAGAAAGTTCTCTAGAGATCCATGGACAGTAACAGACCTTATATCTAACAACACAGCCAATTCAGATATATTCTCATTGATATGGCTTGCAATTCAATATGAAATGAATATATTAGTAAGTGGAGGAACAGCATCAGGAAAAACATCTTTCCTTAATGTATGTATGCCATTTATCCCGCCAAATAACAGAGTAATAAGCATTGAAGATACAAGAGAGCTTCAGCTGCCAAAGTTTCTTTATTGGTGCCCTTTAACAACAAGGCTTGCAAACCCTGAAGGCAAAGGCGAAGTTACAATGCTTGACTTACTTGTTAATTCTTTAAGAATGAGGCCTGACAGGATTATTTTAGGGGAGATAAGAAGGAAAAAAGAAGCTGAAGTTCTATTTGAAGCTATGCATACAGGACATAGTGTATATGCAACTGTTCACGCGGATAATATAAATGAAACAATAAAAAGGCTTACAAGCCCACCAATAGAAGTGCCTGCGAATCTAGTAAGTGCAGTAAATCTTAATGTTGTTATGTTCAGGGACAGAAGAAAAGGTATGAGAAGAGCTCTCCAGATAGGAGAATTTATTTCAACAGAAGAATCCGAAAAAACAGCTCTTAAGCCTAATATCTTATATAGATGGAAACCAAACAGCGATACTTTTGTAGAGCATAATAAAGCAATAAGATTTTTTGAAGACTTGAGTAGAAGCACCGGTATGAGTGAGTCTGAGATTAAAAATGACTTATTAATAAAAAAGCAGATATTAGAATATATGATAAAAAATAAAATAAGAAGATTGAATGAAGTTGGAAAAATAATAAGTACATATTATTTAGATCCTGATTTTGTAATAGATTGTGTGAAGAAAAATAGTGAGCCAAGTAGGCTTCTTGGTGAATAAATGTTGTTAATATATTTAATATATTAGTGATACAAAATTAAGCAAGAGATTGTAATTATATGAGCTAAATATATAAGCTAAAAACAAAAAAGGCGATTTTATGTTTAAAATACCATACTCGATGATTTCTATAGGAAGTCTGGAAAGAAAAGCCCATAAGCTTATGTGGGTTGGAGAATCAATGCAGGATTTTTTTCCATTTCTAAGAGTAAACTTAAAAAAAGCAAAAATAGGGTTTTCTTTAAAAGAGTATTTAAGCATGTGCTTTTTATCAAGCATAATATTCTTTGTATTTTGCTTTGCCCTATTTACTGGTGTTCTTTTTTTTGCTGGTATTCAAAACTCAATAATGATAGCATTACTAATATCAGTAATAGCTACATTTTTTGTTTTTTTTCAGCAAGTAACATACCCAAGCATATTTGCAAATAAAAGAATTAAAGACATAGAAAGGAATCTTATGGACTCTTTGCAGAATATACTTATACAGCTTGACTCAGGAGTTCCATTATTTGATATAATTGTTAATATATCAAAAAGTGAATATGGAGAAATATCAAGTGAGTTTGAAAAAGTTGTAAAGGAAATAAATTCTGGGAAATCCCAGACAGAAGCTCTTGAAGAAATGGTTGCCTCTAACCCTTCTTTGCTTTTTAGAAGATCGATATGGCAAATAATTAATGGAATAAAATCCGGAGCAGATCTATCAACTGTAATAAAAGAGAATATAAGCACATTGTCTGAAGAACAAGTTCTTCAAATACAAAAATATGGAGCCCAGCTAAATCCTTTTGCAATGTTTTATATGCTAATGGTTGTGATAGTTCCATCATTAGGTATGACTTTTTTAATCATATTATCATCGTTGATGTCATTTTCTGAAACTATCATTAAATTCATTTTTGTGGGTATGTTCGGGATGGTTATGTTTTTCCAAATAATGTTTATAGGACTTATAAAATCAAAGAGGCCAAATCTATTAGGAGGTTAATCTATATGTATAGGTTTTTATCAAATTTTTATCCAAAGAAAATAAAAGAAAAATATATTGAACTATTGAGGTATTCTGGTATTGGAATAGATGTAAATAAATTTGTTGGTTTCAGTATATCGACTAGTTTTCTTTTGTCGCTATTAATTACATTTTATGCAGCCATAATATTTAGATGGGGTTTTTTGCAATTTTCATTTTTTATAACATTTATCTGCAGTATTATAGTGATACAAACTTTGATTTATTTCTGGCTGATACTTAAGGCAGACTCAAAAGGAAAATTTGTTGAAAACATTCTTCCTGATGTTCTTCAATTAATGTCCTCTAATTTAAGGGCAGGATATACTACAGACAAAGCTTTATTGCTTTCTGCAAGGCCTGAATTCGGACCTTTTGAAGATGAGATAAATTTGATTGGCAAAGAAATTACAACTGGAAAAGATATTGGTGAAAGCCTTCTTGATACAAATAAAAGGATAAGATCAGAAAAATTAAAAAAAACTACAATGCTTATTGTTTCAGGATTGAGATCAGGAGGAGAGCTTGCCTCTTTATTGGATCAAACAGCTAAAAACCTAAGGCAGGAAATGATGACAGACAGCAAAATAAGGGCTAATGTTATGATGTATGTTATTTTTATTTTTATAGCTGTCTGCTTTGGGGCTCCAATGCTGTTTGGGTTAAGTTCTTTTTTAGTTGAAGTTGTAACACAAACATTGGAAGGTATAGATATACCGCAAGAAACTGCTTCACAGATGCCAATGAGCTTTTCACAGATAAATATAAGCACTGAATTTGTTATTAATTTTTCAATAATATTTTTAGCAGCAAGCTCTATATTCGGATCATTGATAATGGGGTCGATATCTAAAGGAAAAGAAAGAGAAGGATTAAAGTTTATGCCCTTGCTATTATTAGTTTCACTAGTTTTATTTTTCTTGATAAGATTTACTATAAAGAATGTTTTGGGAGGATTTTTTGGGTTTTAACTTTATAAAATTTATATGACATATTAAAAAAACAGTTATAAATTGCTTGAACCAGGAAAAGTTTATATAGTAGGAAAAAAAAGAATGAATTATCCTTATAAAAATGCCAAAAATAAAAAAAACAAATAAAAAAAAAATAAAAAATTCCGAGTGTAAAATAAAAGATATAAGAGTCTCTACAGGAATTCCAAACCTGGATGATCTTATAGAAGGTGGGTTCAAGATAAGCAACAATGTCCTTGTAGCTGGAGGTCCTGGATCCGGAAAAACAATATTTGCTATACAATTTATATTAGAAGGTTTGAAGAAAAAAGAGCCAGGAATATATATAACATTTGAAGAAAAGAAAGAAAAATTTTATGAAGATATGTCTGCATTTGGTTGGGATTTAGAAAAATATGAAAAAGAAGGTCTTTTTGTTTTTTTGGAATATACTCCTGAACAGGTTAAAAAGATAATAACTGAAGGAGGTGGAATGATAGAGTCCATCATTGAAAATATAAAAGCTAAGCGCCTTGTTATAGATTCGATAACATCATTTTCTCTTTTGTACCAAGATACGCTAACAAAAAAAGAAGCTGCTTTGGCTTTATTTGAGCTTATTGACAGGTGGAATTGTACAGCTGTGTTAACATCCCAAGATCAGTCTAAAGACAATAATACAATATCAGCGGCACTCGAATTTGAAGTTGACGGAATTATTTTAATTTATCATTATAAGCTTAAAGGTGAAAGAAAAAGGGCCCTGGAAATATTAAAGATGAGAGGAACAAAAACTCCGAACAAGACGTATTCTATGGATATAACAAGAGACGGAATCAAAATAGATCCTAAAAACCCAGTGAAATTCTAAAATTTTAAAATGAAATTGGCTAAAAAAAAATGATAAAAATCAAGAATTTCATGATAAAAGATGTAATTACAATAGATTGCTCTGAAAACGTATATGAAGCTGCAAAAAAGATGGAGAAAAACTCTGTAAGCTGTCTTGTTGTTTTGGAAAATAAAAAACCAATAGGTCTTCTTACTGAAAGAACAATAGTAAGAGAAGTTATGCTTAATAACAAAGATTCCAAAAAAACAAAAGTGAAGGATGCTATTCACAAATTAGAAGTAATTTCTCCAGAAGACGACTTCTTCTCTTTGATTAATCTAATGAAAAACAAAAATGTTAGAAGGGTTGTTGTCGTTAACAAAAACAAGGAACTAATTGGGATTGTAACTGAAACAGATATTATCAATGCTTCTAGAAGGCTTCAAAAAGAAATAGAAAAAGATAAA
>PXDW01000038.1 GCA_003564925.1 Candidatus Woesearchaeota archaeon
ATTAGGCTTTTTTATTCTATCTTTTTTAGTTCTTATAATGTTTTTTCACGCAATAGATAAGAAACCATTAATAGTAATTTGTTTAATAGCTATTATTATTTTGATAATACCTTCTTTTATAAATAGAGAAGAATCAGAACAACTTAATATAAAATATAATGATACTTATTATTTATCTAGTGTCCCTTATAATAATCTAGATGAACCTTTGAAATTAGACTTTAACTCACCATATGGGTTAATAACAATTGAAGATAAAAATTCAGTAAGGACAATTAAACAAAATGGAGGGCCCATGGGGGCTGTAAACATAAATAATCCTCTAGAGCCTGTTATAGGTTGGAAATACATTACAGACATAGAAATTGCTTTTTCTTATAATGATGAATTGAAATCTGCTTTGACTATTGGATTAGCTGGAGGTACATTACAAAGGAACCTATTGTATAAGTATGATATGGAGGTCGATGCTGTCGATATTAATCCGAAAATGATAGAATTGAGTAATAAATATTTTGGTATTGGAAATCACATTTCTGGACTAAATACATTTATTGAAGATGGAAGAGTTTTTATGAATAAAAAAGATAAAAAATATGATTTAATAGTTGTTGATGTTGCTAAATATGATGGATATTATGTAGTTCCATTTCATTTTGTAACTAAAGAGTTTTTTGAATTAATAAAAGATTCACTAAATGAAAAAGGTGTTTTTGTAAAAAATGTTCCTTTATCAGAAGAAGATAATTTTTTTCTAAAATCATTAATAAAAACAATTAAAGAAGTATTTGTTAATGTTGATGTTTATGAAGATTCTATATGTTGTAAGATCATAGTTGCAACATGCATGGAGAAAGATACTAATAACTTTATAAAACATGAACAGGCACCAAATAACAAAATAAAAAACTTAAATTTGGAAGAGGGCATTATATTTACTGATTTATATGCTCCTACATTTGATTTTAGAAATATACTTATACATGATTAAATTATTAAAGATAAAATTAAGCATTCTTGAAAATTTAACTTCCTAATTAAAAGAGAATATGAATTATACATATCACGAAATAGCTGTTTTGCTCAACAGAGATGACAGAACCATATGGACCTGCTACAATAGAGCTATGAAGAAGAAAAAATGATGATTAGATTTCTATACCCTCTTCAGCTGCTCTTTTACACAAAAATGATTTTTTTCTCATTTTTTCGAATTCATCAGGAGTGTAACAGATAAAATCAGCTCCTGTTTCAAACAAACTAAAATCCCATAAAGGATATAAAGAAATTTGCCTTTTTTCCCATTTTATATTTTCAAAATCAGGAGACACCACGATTAAATCATAATCACTATTTTTTTTATTTCTATTTTTGGCTCTGCTTCCAAATAAGATTAAATGCTCTAACTTATATTTTTTACCTAGTTTTTTCTTAAAATCTTTTAACATAGCGATGTCTTTAGCTTTTTTGCTATCCATTTTAATATGTCCTCAGCATTATTATAATATTCTTTGGCATTTTCTTCATCATATTGTTCAGAAGGTATTTTATTATCTACTCTAGCATCAAAGTATCTTGATTCTTGATAAACAGGGTTTAGGTTAGGAATGAACAAAGAAGCCATGAATTTCAGATATAGAAGTTCATTTAATCAACTTATCTAATTGGTTTGTATTAAATATATCAATCAATGATTGCTTCTTGAATGCTTCTTCATCAGACCAAACAGCAGCTTTTCTACTTAATGCTAGTGCAAAATATGGAACATCTTTAGTGTGCGGAGCTAATTTTTTACCTTCTGATATAAACTCTTCATATTCTTTCTTTTTGAAAGTTTCAATATCTTTATCTAACTCTGAAAAAATCTCCGTAAATTCAGACTCTGAAATCTCTGCAAATTTCATAATTTTAGATTTATTGTTAGATAATTCAAATAATACAAAATCTGGAGAGATAAGATTACATCCTTTATCAAGCAGTTTCTTGAATATATCTCTTCTTGCTGAACTAGAACTAAAAAATGAAAAAAGTACGCATGCATCGACAATCAATTCTTTAGGAATTTCTGAGGACATTTACAACCCGTGTTTTTTAGCAATCTTCTTCTTCAACTCATCTGCTAGTTTTAATACTAACTCATCAGTCATCTTGCTGTTCTTTAATAATTCCTCAAACCTTTTAAATTTTTCATCTCTTTTAACTTTATTAAGAAACTCCTCTCTAGCTACTTCAGACCAGTTAACCCATGAGAATTTACCTAATCTTGATTTTAGTTCATCATCCAAACTTACAGTTATGCTTACCATTTACAATTCACCCTTATTTACTAATTCCTCAAATTTCTCTAATTGTTCAACTTTCTTTTTTATACCTGAGACTATTACCTCATTCCAGTTAACTTCAGGCATTTTATCTAATCTTTCTTTTAATTCTTTTGGAAAAGATAATGTTAGTTTTGCCATATTGTCACCTTTTGTTGATAAACGAAATATCGTTAATACAAGAAATATGTTTATATATTTAAATATTTTGGAAAATATTCTATTGAGAGTTATATACTTACATAATAACTATTAATACCTACATAGTATTTAATATACTTACATAATATCTTTTTATACTTACATAATACATAACTTACATAATTTCTTTTATAATAGGAATATTTATATAGTTATTACTTACATAATACCTATAATGGGTTATCATAGTAGTGTAATTTACAGTATTGAGCAGGATATCAAAAAACTTGAAGACAAATACAGCCTAAGTTTTGATGAAATTCTAAAAATACTCGATAGAAAAAAAGAGATGCTTTTGCCTCTTTCCATATTTAAAAATGAGAAGCTTTCTGTTCTTGAAGCAATTGTAAAATATTTAAAGGAAAGCCTTAACCTTGATTATAAGCGTGTAGCAAGCCTTCTTAACAGGAACTATGATTCTATTGCTATTACATACAGAAACTCAAGAAAGAAGATGAAAGATAAGCTGGATGAATCCTCAGATAAAAAAATACCTTTAGAGATATTTAGGGATAAGAAATTAAGCATTCTTGAAAATTTAACTTCCTACTTAAAGGAGAATATGAATTATACATATCACGAGATAGCTGTTTTGCTCAACAGAGATGACAGAACCATATGGACCTGTTACAACAGAGCTATGAAAAAGAAAAAATGATAAGAAGAGATAAGATAGAAAGACTGGAAAAGAGAAAAGCTATTTTAAAGCTTGATGAGAAAAACGCAGTTGATTTTGTCAGTAAGCAGAATGAAAAGCTAAGGCAGAGCATTATATCAAAAAAAGAGTATCATAGAATTATAAAAGAAAGATTAAGGGGCTTAACCCTTTCTGATTATATAAAAGAGAATAAGGAAGCGCAGAGAAAAATCATAAGGCTTATTGCTGAAAATGAAAAAAGGCATAAAGAGCATCATTACTGGAAGTATGGCATTACTGCTGCCATATTATTGTTTATGCTTTATTTTGCTGTTTTTGAGCAGGACACGATAACGGGCTTTGTGATAGGAACAAGGGCAGAGATTGTTGAGGAAGAGCTTGACTTGTTCTTTAATGAAAGCTCTGTTTACAATATTGTTCTTGATTCAAATATAGATTCACTGCAGATCTCAGGCTCCTTTACAGGAAATGTTAAGGTTTACCTTAACAACAAAGATAATCTTGTTTTTTCAAGCGATAGATTTTCTTCATCAGGAATGGCCGCTATAACCGGCATGGTTGTTTCAGATTTAAGTTCTGATGAAACCCCCGACGATATTGAAAATGAAACACTTTCGGATGAGGCTGTTCCTGACTTTTCTTTTGATGAAGAAGCTGCAGAGATAATTGAAGATGAAGAAATCAAAGAGATTGAAACCATTCCAGAAAAAGAGCCAATAAACATTACAGAAGAGCTTAATGTTACAGATGAAATCAATATAACACAACCAACCAACATCACAGAAGAGCTGAACATAACAGATGAGATTAATATAACAGATGAGGTCAATATAACAGAGCCAATAAACATTACAGATGATCTGAACATTACAGAGCCAACTGAAGATGAAGAAATCAAAGAGATTGAAACCATTCCAGAAAAAGAGCCAATCAATATAACAGAAGAGATTAATGTTACAGAGCCAACTGAAGAAGTAATCCTTCTTCAGAATTTGTTTGAGAATGAATGTATCGATACCTGTATTTTAGATAATGTAGGCAGGAACATAACCTTAATTATTGAGATTGAAGAGGGAAGCTTAAACATAACTAAGATAAGGTATGCAAAATCTGTAAAAAAACAGATTGAAAAAACCATTAAAGTTTTCATAACTTCATATAATGATACATACAGGGATATAACCTTAAGTGCAAAGTCTGAAAACATAACAATGCTAAGGTTCGGACAGGCTTATTTCTCAAACATAGATATAAATGAGACAAAGGAGACTTACCTTGAGGTAATATCTGATGTAGATAAGTATGAGATAAATGTCTCATTGAATGCTTTTGGAATATCTGAAAGAATTTTGATCGATGAGCAGGATTCAGAGATTATATTTAATTTAGGAGAGGTTACAGAGGAAGTAGAAGAGTTTCCGGAGATAAACCTTACAATAGGGGAAGAGATTAACCACAGCTCTATTGTAATAAACGAGCCTGTTTTCTGGAGCAGAAGAATAATCTCAAAGGAAATA
>PXDW01000115.1 GCA_003564925.1 Candidatus Woesearchaeota archaeon
AAAAAGATAAAACAATGAAGGGAAAAGAAGCAAAAGATATGATTAATAAATTAAATAAGATTAGTTTTGGCTTTAGAAAAATGGACACAGGTTATGAAGATCTTAATAAGATACTTTATGGAGGATTTCCATTAAAGAAAAGTATACTTCTTGAAGGACCTCCTGGAAGTGGAAAGGGGCTTATTGCATTCAATTTTATGAAAACAGGATTAAAGTCAAAAAATAAGGTTATATATATATGCATGAATGAAATAATCGAAGATATTGAGGGTTTATTCTCATCTTTAGAAATAGATATTGAAAAATATATCAAAAGCAAAGATTTTAAGATTATAAACATGTATGAAGAAGTTGTTGAAGACTCAAAAAGAATCTATAATTTAGAGGAAAAACTTCTAGTCAGAAATTTTGAATTTATAAAGAAAAATATTGATGAAATAATAAAGAATAGCGATATACCTTCAAGATGTGTTGTCAATGTAATATCTCAAGCTTTAGCAATGTATGAACCAAAAATAGTTTATAAATTTGTTCTTATGCTTAATAGTTTTTTAAAACAAAAAAACATAACTACTTTATATTTCATACATAAAGGAGGAACTGAAGACCAAAATGTTATTTCTATGGAAGAGATAATGGATGGAGTCATAGAATTTAACATAATAGGGGAAGATTCTAGATTGAAAAAAATAATGGAAATAAAAAAAATGAAGCCTGAGTTCTCTGTTTTGCCGCAAGTATTTTATTACAGGTTTGACAAGAAAAAAAAATTCTATGCAAAACAAAAAAAATAATAACACTTTTTATATCATCTTTATATTGTATCTAGTTTACTTTAAATTTTTTTATGATCTTTTCCAGAGAATAATAGCTTATAACAATACATAACATAAAAATCCAAAACATCGCGGTATTTATTAATCTAAAGCTGAATAAAACTATATTCAAAACTAGCAAAAAAATTGCAATAATTGCTACGATCTGTATTATTTTCATTTTTATTTTATGCTGTAAAAAATGGCAAAACAGCCATCAAAATAATTGCTGAAATTACGAGCAATGCATATATTATTTTATTCCACCTCAATATTTTTATGCCATCAAATATGCCTAAAGGTATAAGGTTGAATATTGCTATCCAACTATTTATCATTACACCATAATGTGCAACTTGCCTTATTGTTCCTGTTGTTAGTATTACTATAATTAAGAATATTGAACCAAGTGCTATGTTTGTTAGCGGTCCTGTTAAAGAAATTTTTCCATTTCTTGATTTTGTAACATGACCTTGTATAATAACGGCTCCGGGAGCTATGAATATAAAACCAAAGAAACTCATAAATATTGCCAAGATAAGCATAAAATTGTTTGCCCTGAATTCTGCCCAACACCCAAATCTTTGTGCTACAATCTTATGCCCTATCTCATGAAAAAGAAAAGCTATTCCGACTGTTATTGATGAAACAAGAAAATAAAAAGCAAAGCTTCTGCCGGATAATCCTTCGAGGCCTCCTGAAAAAAGGACAGCAAAGGCTATGCTTATAGCGGCCCAGGCTTTTAATAAGTCTTGGATTTCAATCTTTGAAAACTTAAATTTCTTTTTTGATATTTGATATATCATTTTTTGTTATTATCTCATTTTTTGTCATTTTCCATAGATTTTTGATTGAGTGTTCTGCCAAAGGCTTTAAATTTATTATATCTTCTTCATTGTATTCAACAAGTAAATTTAAATATTTCTCTTTTCCAGTTGCATGATACATGTCCCACAATGCTGCTGCATCATCTCCGTTATAATTTCTTAATAAAGTGGGCCTTTTTATTCCAATCATTTCCTCTATAACCTTTAATCCGCCTTTTAACCCTATTTTTGAGCAAACATGTCTTAGGTCAATGTGTGGAACATCAGGGATTATATCTCCAAAATATCTTTTTAATACAGGCACATCATAAGAAAGCCCATTGAAAGTTACAATAAGCTTGTATTTTTGCAGCTCTTTTTTTAATACTTCCTTATCCAGGTTAATTCCCCTTATCATTGTTTTGGTTTCTATCCCATCATATAATCCTATAACAGTAACCATGCCATAGTATGAGCATGTCTCGATATCGAGAAATACAGCATCTTCTTTGAAATAATTATAAAGCCGCCAATGTTCACCAACAGAAAGAATTTTTGTAAAATAATTTGAATTGTCCTTGTAAAGGTTTTCTCTTGCTTTTAATATCTGCCTGTCATAATGGGGCTTTCTATAACGGGAAATCCCAAAAACATTTTTTTCTAAAAAATCGTCCCAACTATGTATTCCTTGCTTCCATATCTTTTTTTCCTTTAATGGGCCTATCTTATCAAGAAAAATAAAAGAATTTCTAATCATGAAAATCAGTATTAATTGTAAATTTATATAGTTTATTATAAAAAGTCCAGTGAAAAAATATATAAATAAAGCTAACATCCGAATAAATGGGTGATAATATGACAACAAAAGATAATCTTAAAGCTGCTTTTGCAGGAGAATCACAGGCAAATAGAAAATATATTGCTTTTGCAAGAAAAGCTCAAAGCGAGGGTTTCCCAAATATGGCTAAGATGTTTAGAGCAATAGCAGAAGCTGAAACAGTCCATGCTTTAAATCATTTAGAGATAATAGGCGAGATAAAATCAACAAAAGAGAATATTGATGCTGCCGCAAATGGAGAAAATTATGAGAATACACAAATGTATCCAAAGTTTATAGAACAAGCAAAAGCAGAGGGGAATGCTGATGCTGAAAGAAGCTTTGATTACGCTAATAAGGTTGAAAAAATACATGAAGATTACTACAAAGAAGCTGCTAAGGTTATGGCAGAAGGAAAGGATATTGAAGAAACAGAAATCAGTGTTTGTTCTATTTGCGGAAATACATTCAAAGAAAATGCTCCAGATAATTGCCCTATATGCGGAGCTCCAAAAGAAAAGTTCATTAAGATCGATTAAAATAATTGAATGAAAAAATGAGGAGGTAAAAATGCCACCGGTAGAAAAAAAAGATGAAGAATATAAGTGTAATATCTGTGGAAATGAAGTTATTGTAACAAAGGCAGGAGGAGGGACACTTGTCTGCTGCGGCCAGGATATGGAACTTATAGAAGAAGAATAGATAATAAATCAAAGATGACAGAGATCTGATTAAATCTAGATATTAGTAAATATCAGTATTTCTCCCAATGGACAATTTCTTTTAAGCTTCTTGTATTTCTCTTTCCGGGAATTTCATCAGGATAACCAAGGGGAATAAAAGCAACTAATGCCTTATCTCCCGGAATTCCCAGAATTTCCTTAGCTTTGTTGTTGTACGTCCTGTTATAGCCTGCAACCCAGCAAGCTCCTATTCCCAGGGATTGTGCAGCCACAAGAATATTCTCTGTAGATGCAGACCCATCCTCTATAAGATGATGATTTAAAGAGTCTCCGAAGATTACAATGCAAGCGTTAGCTGATTCAATAAATGGTCCATTCGGTATTATTTCTCCGATTTTTTTCATAGTTTCTTTTTTGGTTATAATGATAAAATCGCACGGCTGCGCATTTCTAGCACTTGGAGCAAGCCTTGCACAGTCAACAAGCTCTTCAAGAATTTCCTTAGAAATCTTATTTTCTTTATATTTTCTTATGCTCCTTCTTTCTTTTATTGATTTTATTGTTTCATTCATAAAAAAAGTAAATGGATGCTTTTATAAAAAAGTTATTGTATTTGTCTAGTCTTTTAGAATATACTAAAATTTCAATCTATCAAATGATTTAAAGTTTATAATAACATAGATTTCCTAAGACATAATATTTTTATTAGAATCTTTTTTCTCTATACCAGCTTAAGTCTCTTATTAAATCTGTCTCAACTAAAAGCCCTATAATATCTACTCCTTTCTGCACCGGAAGCTTCCTAATTCCTCTCTCAAGCATTAAAACTCTGGCTTGGTCAACAGATTCATTAGAATTCACTGATACAATTGGGGAAGTCATAACTTCTTTTGCAAATATTTCAGAAGGTTCTTTATCCATTGTTACAAGTGCTCTTATAATGTCTTTTGAAGTTATTATTCCTTTGGGAACGCCTCTTTCTCTTATTATTAAGGCATTGGCATTATTCTCAAAAAGAAGATTTGTTATGTATATTATATCATCAGCTATATCTGCATGGTATAATATACCATTCATCATGTCTCTTACTCCCAACTCAAAGTATTCATTAGCCATATAACCTCCAGAATAACTTAAGTGAATAGACTATATAAATTTTTTTATTTTGTATTATAAAGTGGTGAAACTTTAAAAAAAGATTTATAAAAAATAAAAACATATTAAAATGTATGAAAAAGAAAAAAACTAAAAAATCAGATATTGAAAATGAAATTGAAGATTTGTATGATTATGATGAGGATTCTGATATATTGATTACAGAGAAAAAAACAAAGCAGAAAAAAATAAGAAATCTAGAGTGAATCCAATTGTCTAATTTTTCCAAACTTGTAAACTTTATCTTGTATTATAAAAACCTCAAAATTATCTGTCTTCTGCTTTAAAAAAGGGCTTAGAAGCTTTTCACTCAATAAGTCTGTTCCCTCAGTAACCAAGTTTAAAGAAGGCTGAACAATAAGTGTCTTTTTTTTATATTCCCCCAA
>PXDW01000091.1 GCA_003564925.1 Candidatus Woesearchaeota archaeon
CAGGAGAATGATCAACATTTATCGCACCATTGTCCATTAATCTGAATGTGTGTCCTTCACCAGATAAATCATTCCTTAGTCCAAAATACATATCTTCTCTTCCAGATTGTTTTACTTCAATACTTGATTTATAAAAACTGATTCTACCAGGACTAGTAAGTAAGTCTTCTCTTATTTGTTCTTCTATCTGTTTGCTTACTTCTCCAAATTGGTCTATAGCACCACCAAAAAATCTTTGAATGAATGTAAGACCCAAACCTAACATTGCAATAGCAAGAACTAATACTACAATAGCTGATACAGAAATACTCAATGAAGCTTTCTTTTTCATGGTTACACCTCTTTTAAATCAATTTAATCAATATTGAGTTATGGTAACTTTAGCTTTATATATCTTTCTATAATTTTATAAATTTTTCTATTTCTTACAAAAAATAAAAACATTTAAAAATAGGCGGTTTTTTCTTCCTTCTATGGCAAAATTAAGAAGAGCTGTTGCTTATAGAAGAATAGAAAGACCTTACACTAGAAAATCTAAATATAGGAAAAAGACTTTTATAAGGGCGACTCCCACTAATAAAGTAATAAGGTATGATTTGGGTGATCCTAAAAAAAAATATGATTATACTTTAAACCTAATGTCGAAAGAGGCAATACAGATAAGGCATAATGCCTTAGAGTCCGCAAGGCTAACATCCAATAGAACTTTGGAAAAACAGCTTGGAAAAACAGGATATCACCTTAAGATAAAGGTTTATCCTCATCATGTTTTGAGAGAAAATCCAATAGCTGCAGGAGCTGGAGCAGATAGGTTTAGTACAGGGATGCAGAAGTCGTTTGGTAAGCCCATAGGATTAGCTGCTCAAATTAAAGAAAACCAGACAATTTTTAGTCTTTCAGTTAATAAAGGATCTTTAAAATTAGCTAAAGAAGCTCTTAGAAAAGCAAAGAATAAATTTCCATGTTCTTGCATACTCGAGATCAATAAGAATAATTAAATACCCAATTAGTCTAAGCTGAGGCTGGGAACCTCGGGAGGTAAAAATGGTAAAATTTAAGGTTGTTATTTCAGACCCAAAGTCTGGAAAATCATTTCAGAAAGAAGTAGATAGTACTGAAGTTACTTCTTTCAAAAGAAAAAAGATAGGAGATAAAGTAGAAGGCAAAGCACTAGGTTATGATGGCTATGAATTTGAGATAACAGGAGGCTCAGACACATCAGGCTTTCCTATGAGAAGAGATGTTGATGGGATAGCAAGGAAAAGAATATTGATTGTTTCAGGAGTTGGCTTAAGGGAAACAAGAAAAGGGACAAGAAGAAGAAAGCTTGTTAGAGGAAATACTATATCATTAAATACAGCGCAAATAAATATGAAGGTTGTAAAATATGGGAAATCAAGCTTAGATACAGAAAAAAAGGAAGAAGTTTCAGAATCTACTGATATTAAACAGGAAGTAAAGGAGCAGAAGAAGGAAGAAAAGAAAGAAGAGCCAAAAGAAGACAAGAAAAAGGATAAAAAAGAAGTAAAGCCTGAAGAAGAAAAGAAAGAAGAGCCAAAAGAAGACAAGAAAAAGGATAAAAAAGAAGTAAAGCCTGAAGAAGAAAAGAAAGAAGAGCTTAAGCAGGAAAAAACAAAGGAAAAGAAAGAAGCTTAAGCAAAATAAAAAATATATCTTGTTGCTTTGAAGAAATAGGATACAATATTAAAGGATATGATTATAGATGATTTTAAGCAATTTGCAGAAAGAACTTCAAGATTAGGAATATATTACAAGATATAATTTTCTTATAAAATAATTAAAAAAATAGATACATTATGATTTCCAGAGCCCGTGGATGTTGCAGTAATCCCTTGCTTTTACTTCTTCTGCTTCTATGCAGAATAATGCCTCTGGCATTTCTTCCGGCTTTAAGAATTTCTTGTAAGATTTTCCATCAGCTTTTATTTCAATCCACTCTATATAATGCTCTTCTGTCATCGGATGCTCAACAGAACCAACCTTAACTTTAAAGCCCTCTTCTGTTTTTTCTATTACAGGAACGTGCTTTTCCCTGCCTTCATCTTGTGTTTTTTCCTGCATCAATTCCATTTCATCTGCACAGCAAACAAGCTTCCCATCTGCTTTATGAAGAACTTCTACTATATTGCCGCAAACTCCACATTTATAGATTTGACTAATCTCGCTCATTTTAGCCTTTCTTCACTAAGCTTTAAGTGATCTGTCTCTACCTCAACTAAAGCAAGAAATATTTCTTTAATTCTATCACTTGAGGATTCCTGAGCAGCTTTTGAGTAAAAATTTATTGCCTTTGTTTCTCTAGCATGAGAATCTTCAAGGTTTTCCTTGTTTGCTTCATGGCACATCTCATTTCCCTCAGGTATTTTATCCAGCTTAAGGATTTTTTTCCATATGCTCGCATGCTCAGCCTCTAATTTTCCCAGGGCCTTGAACAGCAGTTTTCCTTCTTTATCATCTGTTTTATTGGCAGCGCAAAAATAGAAAGCAGCGTTGCTTATTTCAACCTGTAAAGCATGCTCAGCATTTTTCTTATCAGTTTCATTCAATTCAACATCATAATTTGCATTTGCGATATTTGCTTCTTTTATGTATTTTTTGTGAGCTCCACAAAAAGGGCAGTTGTCAGGGGCTGTTTCCCCAACATAAGGATCACCACATATTTCACATCTCCATAATTTTACCATAATATCACCCAATCTTAGGATATTCAGTGGGTTTTTATATTTTTTCATTGTTTAGATATATAATCACTTTACAAAATGGCAAACTATATATATGTTATGTGATTAGTTATTATTGATAACATGGTAGAAAAGTTAAAAGTAAAAAAATTAAGCAATGATGCATATCTACCTGAGTATTCTCTGGATTGCGACATTGCATTTGATGTAAGAGCCAAAGAAAATTTAAGTTTAAAGTCCTTAGAGCAGAAAGAGGTTGAAACTGGAATAGCAATTCAAATACCAGAGGGCTATGTTGGGTTAATAAGGGACAGGTTTGGATTAGTATCAAGATTCGGAATGCATGTAATTGCTGGAACTATAGATCCATGTTATAGAGAAGAACTTACAATTATGCTTATAAATCTTGGAAGGGAAGAAGTGCCGATAGAAAAAGGCATGAGAGTAGCACAGATTGTTGTAATTCCTGTTAATAAGCTTGGAATAGAGGAAGTTCAGGAATTGGATGAAACTAAGAGGACAGGAAAAAAACATGGAATTACTGGCCTTAAATAATAATTCTAAAACAATTAATTATAAAAATCTATTAATAATTCTGGTAATATGATTCTAAAAAGCTTAAAATTGGAAAATATTCGTTCTTATTTATATGAAGAGATAAAGTTTCCCGAAAGCTCTGTTCTTTTGGCTGGAGATATAGGTTCAGGAAAATCAACAATTCTTCTTGCCATAGAATTCGCTTTATTTGGGCTAAAGCCTGATTTAACTGGAGAATCATTATTAAGACATGGAAAGAATGAAGGAAGTGTAGAGATAAAATTTTCTATAGAAAACAATACAGTAATTGTAAAAAGAACTTTGAAAAGGATGAAGGAAGCTGTAAGGCAAAATTCCGGCTATATTATTTTTAACCAAACAAAAAAAGAAGCAACAGCTACAGAGCTAAAAAGCAAAATTATATCTTTGTTAGGTTATCCTGAGGCTCTTGTTTCAAAATCAAAAGACTTAATATATAGATTCACTGTTTATACTCCTCAGGAAGAGATGAAGCAGATTCTCTATGAAAATAAAGACATCAGGCTCGATACCTTAAGAAAAGTTTTTGGAGTCGACAAATACAAAAAGATAAGAGAAAATGCCCAGAATTATTTGAGAGATTTAAAAATAAAAAGGAAGGAGTACGAAGGTTTCATTTCTGATTTGGATGAGAAAAAGTCACAAAAAAATGAAAAGATTGAATGGCTTGATAAAACTAAGGCTTCTATAAAAAAGCTAGAGCCGGAACTTGAAGAGATTAATAAAAAAATCGATAACAAAAAAAAGTATTTGTCAGAATATGAGCGGATTATAAAAGAACTTAATAGTTTAAGAAATAATCTTGAGATTTATGAAAGTAAGATTACCGACATAGATGAGCAAAAAATTTCTATGAAAAAGGAAATCCAAGAAATTGATGCGAACATTACAAAACTAAAGCAAGAAATTGATGAAAAAGAGATTTCACAATTTGAAAATTTGATCAATGAGATAAAGGTTAAAGATAAAGAAATAGAGGATAAGGAAACCAAATTAGAAGAAATCAAGGGCAAACTAAGAGAATTCAGTGTTATAAAAAATAATTCTGTCAATTTAAAGGAAAAGATATTTAGGCTTGAAGTGTGCCCTTTATGCAGGCAAAATGTTACAAAAGACCACATAGATAACATATGTAAAGAAGAAACAAAAAAAATAAAAGATATAGAAGAAAAATTTTTTTTTTGCGAGAAACAGGAATCAGCCATTAAGATAGCAATCACCAAATCAAAATCAGAATTATCTAAATTAATGGAGAAAGAAAAAAAATTAGAGATTAATAAAATAAAGCTCAGGAATCTCAATGAAAAAATTGATAGAAAATCAAAAGTAGAATCTCAAACTAAGGAACTAAATAAAAAGCAGGAATTAATAAAA
>PXDW01000103.1 GCA_003564925.1 Candidatus Woesearchaeota archaeon
ACAAAAATAAGCCATACAGCACATCTTGTGGATGTGGTTCAACAACCTATTATTCATGCCACGATGGAAAAAGTCATGGCTCAGATGTATATTATAATATAGAGGGACAGCATTGCGATGGTCAGGGACAATGCGTAGTTTACCAGGAAGGCTGGCAGGTTTTTAAAGAATGCGGCCAGTTTGAACACTGCGAAGGCCCACAAGGATACACAACAAACGAAAATGATTATTACTGTGCAAAAGCTTTTTTCCCTCCTATAGCAGTTCTTGAAGCTGATAAAACATCAGGAATAATAACAGGACAAAAAGTATCATTCGATGGCTCAAAATCCTATGACATAGATGGGTATATTGTAGAATACTGTTTTAATGCAGAAGGCACAACCCAATGCAGCTCAAGTCCAACTTATGGACATATATTTTCAAAAGAAGGATGCCATCAGGTTTTATTAGTTGTAAAAGATAATGATGGATTATATGGAACAGATTCCGTAGAAATTTGCGTTGATGAAGATCAGGAAGTAAATTTTACAATTGATGCTTATTTCGAAGGATGCATAGCTCCTTTGACAGTCAGATTCGTTCCAAAAATAACATCAGGAAACGCACCATTTACATATTTATGGGAATTCGGAGACGGAATAATAAGCAATGAAGCTATTGTGCAGCACACATTTGAAGAAGAAAATAAAAAATATACTGTAATGTTAACTGTTTGGGATAATGATGGAGATAGCACTTCCGATTCTATAGTTATAGAAACATGTGCTTATGAAAGAAAAGAAGCAGCAAATATTATTTCTATAAATAGATTAAGCATACTTAATGATGATCCTGTAAGGCCTGGAGACTATATCCTAGCTTTAATAACTTTCGAGAATGTGGGAGGATACACACTCGAAAATGTGAAGCTGACAATAGGGATACCTTTTTTTGCAGAATGGAGAATATTCAACTTTGGAACTCTGAGAAGAGGAGAAAGGGTTACAAGGCTCGTAGAGCTTAAAATACCTCGAGATGCAAATCAAGGATATTATGACCTAAGAGTCTCTATAAGCAATGACGACTTTAGAAGAACAAGATTTAGAGAATTTATAGTAAGATAAGTAATTTATATATAGTGATAATTTTTAACTACTATGTAATGGCAAGAAAACGAAAACTTTATATATAAGTTTAAACTTACAGAAGGTAAAAGAGGGATTATATTAACAATAATTTGTTGGGGGTAACAAAAAATGAAAGGCAGATTTGTCGGAATGATAATGTTTTTTTTGGTAAGTATGCTTACACTAGGTTTAGTTAGCGCATTACCAAACGTAGATGAAGTTAAAATAAACGGCGAAATTGCCCCTGCATCTCTTCAAATAGAGAGGGGGGAAGAAATAGATATCACGGTGAGGTTAACAGCAGTTACAGATGAAAAAGATATAGAACTGGTAGCAGAGATTCTTGGGTATGAGTATAGTAGACATCACCCAATTACTGATAAGGTCAACATATTTGATTTGTATGCAAACAATACAGCTTTTAAGAGATTATCTTTGAGTTTGCCAGAAAATATGGACAAGGACTATTATGACTTAAGAATAAGGATTGGTTCTAGAACAGGTCCTACACAAGAAGTATTATCAAGGCTACACCTTGTTGGTGTAAGGCACGCTGTTTCTATTACAGATGTTATTTTCTCTCCACACCATGAAGTTGTTGGTGGAAGAGCTTTGCTTTCAACTGTAAGAGTAAGGAACTTCGGTCAAAGAGACCAGGAAGGATTAAAAGTTACAGTTGCTATTCCTGAATTGGGATTAGAGGCTTCTGATTATATTAACGAACTAAGATCTGATAGGTCAGCATCATCAGAAGAGCTATATATCAGAATTCCAACTTGCGTAGAGTCAGGAATTTATGATGTAATCGTAACTGTTGAATACGATCAGCGTTATGAATCAGTCTCAGTTAAAGAATCAATATCTATTGTTGAGAGTGAAGTCTGTGTGCCTGTTAAGGATGATGAAAAACCAAAAACAGTTGTAACAGTTCCAGAAACTCAAAATATAGTTAAAGGAACACCAGGTGTGGTTTATCCTATAACAATAACGAACCTTGGAAAAACATCCCAGACATATGTTGTATCAGTTAGCGGTGTTGATGCTTTCGGTTCATACAGAATAGACCCAAGCAATGTTGTAGTTGTGAAGGGAGAAGATGCTAAAACATTATTTGTTTATGTAACAGCAAGAGATGATGCCCAACCAGGAGAAAAAGCTTTTGTTGTTAGAGTATCAGCAAATGATGAATCAAAAGACATCGGTTTAAAGGCCGTTATTGAAGAGCCTAGCATACCACCTGTTTGGGGTAGAGCAAGACAGGCATTAGAGATTGGTTTGGTTGTTTTGGTAGTAATCCTAATAATTATAGGATTGATAATCGGATTCAGTAAATTAAGAGGAAAAGAAGAAACTGAAGAAGAGCCAGGAGATCAGACTTACTACTAATTTTTTCTTTTTTTTATATCCCTTTTTATTTTTTACAAACTATTTGCGGTGCCAAAGTATGAAAAAGATAACCATATTATTATTGTTGATTTCTATATTGGCTATCTTATCTAGTTTTGTTAGTTCTGAAATAATTGTTCAAAAACAAACGGTGGGAATTGAAGATTTTATATTAAGCTCAAACAACAGAATTATAGAAACCTGTGCTTGTAGTACTTTTCTTGATATTGTATCTGTAAAAAATAGCGGAGATTTTGCTTCGACTTATACTATATATTCTGATTCAAAGTATGTTGGATTATTTCCAAATACTTTTGTTTTACAGCCAGGACAAGAAATAAGGGTTCTTAGTTACGTTGGAGTTCCTTGTGATTCAAAAGGATATACTTTTAGTATAACAGTATTAACAAGTCAAGGTCTTAAGAAAGTAATGGCTCAGCAAGTAATATCAGAGCGGTGCGATAATCTTGCTTTGCATAAGATAGAAGATTATGCTTCCATAGATCCTTGCCAAAACGCAACATATAGTTTTTTAATTAACAATACAGATGGATTTATAGAAACATATCATTTCAGCCTGGATGCTTTTTCAGAATATACTTTTTTTTCAGAGAATCCAGTCGTTCTCGAATCATCTAAATCAAAACAAATCTATTTTGTTATAAATCCGGATTGCAAATACTTTGGAAAATACAATCTTACATTAACTGCAGAGGCAGAAAACAGCGGAATGAAGGCTTTCATGCCTATAACTTTGAATATAGAGCCTAGCTACGACTTTTTATTCTCAGGGCCTGAGTATATAGAATCATGTTTAGAAGAGAGTGTCAAAATAGACTACGAAATAACAAACCAGGCAGGTTTTGCCAACGAATACGAAATAAGTTTTAAAGGACCAAGATGGATCAGCCTTTCTTCAAATAAATTTAGCTTAGAACCAAACCAAAAAGGAACTTTCCATTTGGAAATTAATCCAACTGAAAAAGGAATTTTTGAAATTCAATTAAAAGCAAAATCAAAATTAGGGGAATTTGAAGCTATTAAAAATATAGAATTAATTATTGACGATTGTTATAATTTTAGGCTTTATTTTGTGGAAGACAAGATATGCGAAGATGATAATCATATTAGTATAATACTAGAAAACAATGGAAAATTTGATGAAAATTTCGAGCTAACTCTTTTAGCACCAGATTTCATAAAATTGGATAGGGAGTTTGTCAATGTGAATGTGGGAGATGAAAAAAGGATAAGAATCAATGTAATGGAAAATGGAAGGTATGATAAATATTATATTGAAGCAAGAGCAAGAATACCTGGTAAAGATCTTATGGAAAAGACAGGGATAAATCTGGAAATAATACCTTTAAAAAAATGCTATACCTCATCAATAAGCCCGAGCTTTAAATTTATCGGATATACAGAAACAGAGTTAAATTTTAAGCTTTCTAATACGGGATTGAAAGATGATTTTTATGAAATAGCTGCTGTAAAACCAAATTGGATGCAATTTCAGGAAACAAGTTTTTATTTAAGGCCTGGAGAGACTGCGGGTTTTTCAATGGTTTCTGAACCTGAGGAAGATGTTAAAGGGGGAATTTATAAATTGGTTTTCAGAGTAGAGTCTGAAAACGGAGAATATTCCTATAACAAAAACTTTTATCTTATTTTAAGCAGAGACAATATATTGGGAGTGATATTGGGACAAATATATACTCTAAGATATTTAATCTTATTCCTTATTATAATTCTTGTTTTATTGATAATATTATTAATAAAATCCTCATTAAAAAGAAAGAAACATAGGAAATATAGGAAAAAAGATAAGATTTCTAAAAAGAGAAAAAAACTTATAAATTTAAAATGGCTGCTAGAATTAATAATATTATTAATATTAATTTTAGGGATTGCATCATTTTTATGTCTTAGATTGTGGCTTTCAGAAGAAAGACACCCGACAGAAGAGATTATTGAAGATCCTATTCATGAAGAAATACCCGAAACATTTGACTGTACGAATTATAATGGAAAAAACATTTGCGATTCTCCTCTATACAATAGATGGAATATGAATACAGTATATGAGATAGAGCTATCTGATTTCTTCTACGATCCGGATGATGAACCTTTG
>PXDW01000013.1 GCA_003564925.1 Candidatus Woesearchaeota archaeon
AAAGTTTTTATATTATTGCAAATCCTATTATATGGAAATGGGCTCGTAGTCTAGTGGCTATGACGTCGCCTTGACTCGGCGAAGGTCCCCGGTTCAAGAGCTTTCGAGCAATAAGCTTAAGTTTGATGAAAATCCGGGCGGGCCCATTTATTCTATAACTAAATTTTCAAAAAATTTATATATCAATAAATTACAGAGTGTTTATGCCTAATAGCAAAAAAACAGACATCAAGTATTTTTCTTTCTTATTTTTGCTATTCATTATTGTAATAACTTACATTTTATTGAGGCCTTTTTTTATAACAATAATATCTTCTGTTGTTTTGACATATTTATTTTTTCCCTTATACAGAAAAATTAAGAAGCATATAAAAAGCAAGAATGTTTCTTCATTTATAACATGCCTTTTGATATTTTTGCTTTTTCTTATTCCCTTAGGTTTGGTTATAAACTTGCTGACAAGGGAGGCGATAAGCTCATATGTAACTATTACAAATTTTCTAACAAATAACCAGTTCAATATAGATGAAATAAACGTAATGTTATTGGATAGGTTTGGTTTTGAGATAAATCTAAGAACAATGTTCCTAAATATTTTTAATTTTTTCATTCAGAGCTCAAGATCTTTTATTGTATCAATACCTAAAAGAATACTTGATGTATTCATACTCTTCTTTTTGATGTATTACCTTTTCAAAGATGGCAAGAATCTTAAAGAAAAAGTAAAGAAATACCTTCCATTAAAGGACACTTATAAAGAAAAGCTTGC
The DNA here is from genome assembly GCA_003564925.1 of Candidatus Woesearchaeota archaeon. GTDB lineage: Archaea > Nanobdellota > Nanobdellia > Woesearchaeales > PXDW01 > PXDW01. The sequence goes on from PXDW01000013.1 coordinate 770, forward strand.
TAAGGAAATTGGAGATATGACTCATGCTGTTGTTTTTGGAATTATTGTTACATCTTTTATCCAGTCTGCTATTGGTGCTTTAGGTCTTTTTATATTTGGGATTGGTAATCCACTCCTATGGGGAATTGTAATGTTTATTCTTTGTATTCTTCCTCTTGTGGGTCCAACACTTGTTTGGGTACCAGCATCTATGTATTTATTCATATCGGGGATTATTTCAAGCTCGCCCCTCTTAATAGGAAAAGGAATAGGGTTGTTTCTGTATGGTCTTATAATAATATCAAGTATCGACAATATATTAAGACCCAAGCTTATAGGAAAAAAAACTAATGTAAGCCCTGCAATAATAATGCTGGGAATTTTTGGAGGTTTGTATTTGTTTGGATTAGTAGGTTTAGTTATTGGTCCAATAATACTTTCAATATTTATTTCTACATTGAAAATTTATGGGGAAGAAAAGTGAAGTTTAAAGTAAAGAAACTGTATCTAAGTACAGGTCATATTAACGTAGCTGTTTTAAATTATCTTGATGCAAGGGAATTTAATTTTCATCGCGGAGATAGAATAAGACTAAAAAATGGCAAAGATGAGGCAGTTGCTATAATTGACACAACAAATTCAGACTTTGTTGTTCCAAAAGGGACGATCGGATTGATGGACGAATCTATAACATGCTTAGGTAAAAAATGCATAAAATGCATAGATGCTTATCCTGAACCTTCTCCCGGTTCTGTAGAGCTTATAAAAAATAAGCTTAATAAAAAAATACTTTCATATAATGACTATGTTGAAATAATTCATGATATTGTATATAATAAATTAACAGCCCAGGAAATAGCATTTTTTATATCCGCCCTTTACATTAATGAACCTACATTAGATGAAATAGTTCACCTGACAAAAGCTGTTGTAAGAACTGGAGACACATTCCTTATTGAAAATGAAAAAATTCTAGATAAGCATTGTATAGGTGGTGTTCCTGGAAACAGGACTACAATGCTTGTAGTTCCTATAATAGCAGCAGCCGGCCTTTTTATGCCCAAAACGAGTTCAAGAGCGATAACTAGTCCTTCTGGAACAGCAGACACAGTAGAGACATTATGCAGTGTTTCTTTTTCTATAAATGAAATGAAAAAAATTGTAAAAAAAACAAATGCCTGTTTAGTCTGGGGAGGTTCTTTGAACCTTGCTCCAGCAGACGACAAAATAATTGTTATTGAAAAGCCTCTTTCCCTTGACGTAGAGTCATTGCTTCTAACAAGCATAATGGCGAAAAAGAAAACAGTTTCTGCAACCCATGTTTTAATAGATATACCTTATGGAAAAGGGGCTAAAGTGGAGACAAGATCAAAGGCTTTACACCTTAAAAAAATGTTTAATATTTTGGGAAAAAAGCTAGACATGAAGATTGATGTTATAATTACAGATGGTACACAGCCAATTGGAAATGGAATAGGTCCTTTATTGGAGGCAAGAGATGTCCTTTACGTGCTTACAAGAAATGAAAAAAGGCCACATGATCTTGAAAGAAAATCTTTGTTTATAGCCGGAAGAATGCTGGAACTAGGTGGAAAAGCAAAAAAGTTTCAGGGATATAAGGCTGCCAAAGAGATTCTTGAGTCGGGAAAGGCTTACAGAAAATTTGATGAGATAGTCAGGGAGCAAAAGGGAATAATTTTTGATCCTGAAAAAATTAAGCTTGCAGACTATAAGCATGATGTGAAGTCAAAAAAATCTGGAAAAATTACAGGGATAGATAATAAGTTTATTTCAAAAATTGCTGTTTTGGTTGGCTGCCCAAAAGATAAAAAATCTGGAATCTATCTTTATAAACATAAAAATGACAAAGTAAAATATGGAGATGTTCTTTACACAATATATTCTCAATCAAAAGAACATCTTAGCTTTGCTCTAATGAACATAAAAGATTTTAACGGCTTTATTATTAAATAAAAAATAAGATATAGAAAAACACACAACTCGGGTTACTACATTGCTTCAAGTCTTCTTATCCTTTCTTTTGTAGAAGGGTGTGTTGAGAATAACCCTGAAAAAAATGACTTTTTGTTTTTAAAAGGGTTTGATATATATAGATGAGCTGTTGCATTGCTGGCTGATTTTAATCTTACACTCTCTTTTTCTATTTTTCTTAATGCTGAAGCCAATCCAGGAGGATATCTTGTCAAAACTGCTCCGGAAGCATCGGCCATATACTCCCTTCTTCTGCTTATTGCCAATTTTATAATCTGGGCTATAAATGGTGTTAATATAGCAAGTGCAAGACCAATTAGTATGAATACTATCTGCAGCTGACCTCCTCTATTATCTCTTCTTCCTCCGCTTCCCCATAAAAAGCTTCTTAGCATAAAATGGCTTAGCAAGGCCACAACACCCACAAGGACAGCAGCAAGCATCATAGTCCTTATGTCATAATTTTTTATATGAGACATTTCATGAGCTATAACTCCTTCAAGCTCCTGCCTATTCATCTTTTTCAATAAGCCGGAAGTTACAGCTATGGCTGAATTTTTTGGGTCTCTTCCTGTTGCGAAAGCGTTCATAGCCTCATCTTCAATGATATATGCTTTAGGAGTCGGTATGTTTGCAGCAAGCGCCAAACCTTCAACAGTATGGTAAAGGTGAGGATATTCTTTTTTTGTTACAGGCTTTGCACCAGATAAAGAAAGAATCATCTTGTCGCCAGAAAAGAAAACAATCAAAGTATATATAAGGGAAAAGAATAATGCCATCCCAAGCCCAAAATATACACTTCCATAAAAGTAGCCGATGAGCATGCCTATGCCAGCTATCAGAATCATAAATATGAAAATAAGCAGATAAGACCTAATCTTATTCTTCCTTACTTCATCAAAAGCAATAAGCATTTTTAATCAAATTTTACTTTTACGTTTTTCTTTTCTTCTTGTGTTGCTTCAAACAATGATTCTTGCTTAAAATTTAGCATATTAGCAAACATATTATTCGGAAATGTCTGTATCTTTGTATTAAATAGCATCACAATATCATTATAATGCTGCCTTGCATATGCTATTTTATTTTCTGTTCCAGTTATCTCTTCCTGAAGCTGCAGAAAATTTTCATTTGCCCTTAGCTTTGGGTAGTTCTCTGCAACAGCAAATAATGACTTAAGAGTGTTTGTTAATTGCGAAGAAGCTTTTGACTTTTCTTTTACAGAATCTGCTTTTAATAAAGCTGACCTTGCTTTGGTTACATTCTCAAAAACCTGCTTTTCGTGCTTCATATAGCCTTTTACTGTCTCGACTAAATTTGGAATCAAATCATTTCTTCTCTTAAGCTGCACATCAATCTGAGCAAAAGAATTCTTTACCTGGTTTTTTAACCTTATTAAGCTGTTGTATAACAGTATAACAAACAAGACTATTACAGCAACAACAATGGCAACAATAATTAATGGATTCATTTTTTCACCCCCTAATTATTGATTAAATAAGATTTAGGTTTATATAGTTTTCTATATAGAGTATAAGTTTTTTATAAAGATTTAAGTTATTTTTTTAAATTATGTTAAAGCCAACTAATAAAGAGTTGAAAGAATACCTTATTTCAACAGTTAAGCATTCAATTAGTGTTGAATATTACTTAGAAAAATTAGATATAGGAAGGTATGATAAACAAAGACCTCATGACATTGAAGGTTATGGTAACAAGTTTGAATGGGAAGTTTTGAAAGGGTTTGTATTACAATATGATAACAGAGATAAATTAAGTAAAGTTGTTAGTAAAATCCAATTAAATAAATCATTAAAAATGCA
>PXDW01000086.1 GCA_003564925.1 Candidatus Woesearchaeota archaeon
ACTGCAAGAGGAGCAGTTATTGATACAAATGCTTTGTATGAGGCACTAATGACTAAGCGGATAGGAGGGGCCGGACTTGATGTTATAGAAGGTGAAGAGTTAATTAAAGAAGAGCATCAATTGCTGGAAAATAAGAATAATCCTGAGAAATGGAGAACAATAGTCAGAGATCATAAAATATTTGATATGGACAATGTGGTATTTACGCCACACAATGGTTTTAACAGTAAGGAAGCACTAACCAGGATTCTTGATGTAACTATTGAAAATATTAAAGCTTTTTTGGAAAAAAAGACAAAGAATTTAGTGGAGGAATGAAAAAAACATTTTTAATTGAAGGTATGCATTGCGCTTCTTGCGCAAGGAACATAGAGATTTCTATAAAAAAAATAAAAGGCGTAGAATCTGTTAGTGTTAATTTTGCAACTTCTAAAGCACACATTGAATATAATTCTGAGAGGATTTCTTTCCAAAAAATAATAGATGCGATAAAAGAATCAGGATATCGTGTTGTAAAGAACGAGAAATCTCTTGAGAATGCTGAAGAAAAAGAATATAGAGAAGCTAAAAAAAAGGTTTGGCTATCTGGAATTTTCACAACTATAATCATGGTCTTGATGATGATTGATATGTTTGTTTTTGATATCCCATATTATTTTCCAATAATTGTTTTCCTTGGAATTCCAATTATATTTTTTGCAGGATGGAAAACCCATATTTCTGCTTTTAAATCAGTTATTCGATTAAGCCCAAATATGGACACTCTCGTTAGCTTAGGATCCATTGTTCCTTATACTTTAAGCTTACTAGCTTTCTTTTTTCCTGTTCAGGCATTTGTAGAAATGGCTACAACGATTCTAACTCTTCATTTGGTTGGAAGGTATCTTGAGGCTAAGGCGAGGGGAAAGGCGTCAGATGCAATAAGAAAATTAATTTCTTTAGGCGCAAAGAAAGCTCGAATCTTAGTTAATGGTGTGGAAAAGGAAATACCGATTGAGGATTTGCGTGTTGGGGATATAATGATTGTAAAGCCGGGAGAGAAAATTCCTACTGACGGGGAAATTATTAAAGGCGAGAGCAGCATTGATGAGTCAATGGCAACTGGGGAATCTTTTCCTCTAGAAAAACACAAAGGAGATTCTGTTCTTGGTTCTACAATAAATAAAAATGGATTATTACAAATCAAAGCAACAAAAGTCGGGAAAGATACTTTTTTGAGCCAGATAATCAAGCTTGTTGAAGAATGCCAGGGAAGCAAGATACCTATTCAGGAATTTGCAGATAGAATAACAGGGTATTTTGTTCCTACAATATTATTGCTTGCCTTAGGAGCTTTTGCCTCATGGCTTTTATTTCCTAATTTTCATATAGCAATTGTTGAATTTTTTAATCTGCCTTGGTCAAATCCATCTGCCCCAATTTTAACACTTGCTATTTTAGCTGCTACAGCAGTTTTGGTTATATCTTGCCCTTGTGCATTGGGGCTTGCTACTCCTACTGCTTTAATGGTTGGTTCTGGCCTTGGAGCGCAAAGAGGAATATTAATTAGAAAAGGCGAGGCAATACAAACAATGAAAGATATAAAATTAATTGTTTTTGACAAAACAGGAACAATTACAAAGGGAAAGCCTGAGGTTACTGATATTGTTGAGCTTGGTATGGAAAAAGATGAAATTCTTTTGTATGCAGCAAGCCTTGAAAATTCATCCGAGCATCCTTTGGCATCTGCTATTATTGAAAAAGCAAAATCAATGGGCATCAAATTAAAAGAAGTTAAAAAATTTAAAGCAATTTCTGGAATGGGGATTGAAGGAATTATCAATAAAAAAAATGTTTTAGTTGGAAATAGAAAATTTCTCGATGCCAAAAAAATACAATACAAAAAATTCATTAATGAACAGGAAAAATTAGAGGATGAAGCAAAAACTGCAATGTTTGTTATAATTAATGCAAAGGTGAAAGGAATCATTGCTGTTGCAGATACATTAAAAGAAAATTCAAAAAAAGCAGTGCAGGAAATTGAAAAAATGGGAATAAAAACAGCTATGATTACAGGAGATAATCAAAGAACAGCAAAAGCAATTGCCAAGAAGATTGGCATTGATTATGTTATTTCAGATGTTCTTCCGCAAGGAAAAGTAGAAGAAGTAATAGAATTGCAAAAAAAATATGGATTAGTTGCAATGGTTGGCGATGGAATAAATGATGCACCTGCATTAAAGCAGGCAAATGTCGGAATTGCTATGGGGACTGGAACAGATGTTGCAATAGAGGCCGCAGATATTACTATTGTCAGAGGAGATATTAGCTTAGTTGCAAGCTCAATTAGACTTTCAAATGCCACTTTTAGAAAAATAAAACAGAATTATTTTTGGGCCTGGTTTTATAATGCTGTAGCAATTCCTGCTGCATTTCTAGGGTTATTGCACCCCATGATTGGAGCAGCAGCAATGGCCGCAAGCTCCCTTAATGTCGTGCTAAATTCTTTAAGGCTCAAGAAGGCTAAGATTTAAAATACTATAAAAATGGATACTAAAAAAAACTGTTAAAGTGTATAAATTTGACTTAAAATAAGCATCTTTAGTAAAAGTTACAAATTAAATTCTTCTATGAATCCCTTTATATAATTATATTTTTCAAGGAATTCGAAACCATTATCAGTAAGAGTCACATATTTTCTTTCTTTTTCATCAACAATTTCCTTTACAAGATTTTTATCTTTTAATTCCTTGTAATAATCATTAAAACTCTTAGAAGACAAATTAGAATATCTTAGAAGGGGAGTAGGCTTTATAGAATTATTATTGTTACTTATTATTTTAAGAATATCATGAATAATCTCTAAACGTTCTCTCTTTCTTTCTACTTTGTCCATTTTAATACCTTGTAAATAAAATAAATCAATAATCCTAAAGATAATATTTGTAAAACCAACTTAATTTAAAAACCAAGCAATCTTCTTGTGTGGAATATTAGTATGTTCATAATCCAGAAAAAAGACATTAAAGGATAGATGAATCTTATTTTTTTGTTTGGGTTAATAAACAATAATGTACCCATAAGGAATATTTGTATTACTAAGAAATAAATTATTGACTGATTAAAATAAAAAACAATAATAGAAAAAAAAGCCAGCAAATTTATTAAAATAAAGAAATATTGTTGTTTAATTTTTTTGTATTGGGTGCTGTAAATCAAATAACCAATAGCCAAAGTACTAAAATATGTTACAAGAATCAAAGATATAAAAGACAAAGTTCTTCCAGGAATATGGATAGATGAATTAAGAACAATCAATCTAATGACATAAAATAAGAACCTTAAAAAAAATGCCAAAGCAAAAAACAAAAAGGTTATTCCGAAATATTTTATTCCTTCATGCTTTGTTAATTTAAAAAAATGCTTTGTTTTAAAAAAGATAAATAAAAACAAAAATACAACCAACAGAGAATAAGCAAATTCTAAACCAAATCTCAAAGGGTCAAAGTGTTGTAATGATTGAATTGGCGGCAATAAAAAGATTGTTTCTTGCATAATATCACTAATTGAGAAGTAAATATTTAAATGTTTATAAAAAAAGTGGATTACAAGTGTATATTTTGTCTTCTTCTTGTTTATATATTGGCTTTTATTCTTTTATTTAGAAACAAAATGTTTCGGAGGTAAAAAAATGAGAAAAGACAAAGCAGGGCTTTTTTTTGCTTTGATGGCAGTAGCTCTATTATCACTTTCGGTGATGGTGACTGCTTATAGAGGAAATTTTGAAGAAAGAAGCCCTTTTTACGAAGAAGGTAGATGTACTGAGATGCTTGATGCATTCGAAGAGCTTGACTACGAGGCTTGGAAAGAATTGATGACCTTAAATGGTAGAAATTCCAGAGTATTGCATGTTGTTAACGAGGATAATTTCCATTTATTCGCTGAAGCTCATAAAGCTGGAAAGAATGGAGATTATGAAACCGCGAATGCTCTAAGGGCAGAACTCGGTTTAAATAATGGTTTGGGCCTTGAGAATAGCGAAGGATTCGGTAAAATGAACGGATTCGGCGAAATGGCTTTGAAAGGCAAAGGCCAAGGTGTTGGAGGAGTTCAACAACATAGAAACCATTAAATTTTTTTATTTTTTATTTCTTTTAATGAATAGAAAATATTAAAAAAAATAATATGTTTATCGTAAGGATTGGAGGCATAAAAATGAGATCAATAATGTTCATATTATCTTTAATAATTTTAAGTTTTGGCTTAATTGCTTGTGAATTCAGACTAGAAGACAAAAGCATCGAGGATTCTTTTGTTGATTTTCAAGAAAATCCGGAATTAAGCGATGCTGAAAAGCAAGATCATCACGATGATCACTATCATCACCATGATCACCATCATCACGATGATCACGAACATGAACATTCTGTTGAAATAGAGGGTAGACAAATGAGGATGTTAACTGTTCACGAAATCGCGGATTTGTGGGAAATAGATTCACAAGATTTGTTGTTAGCAATAATTTCTGAATTTAATTTGGAAGGAGAATATAATGTTAGTACTCCTTTAGATATTATACGACTAGAATACAAGTTTTCGCCAGGTCTTGTTAAAGATTTAGCAGAAGATTTAAAAGCACAAAAAACTATCTAATAGTGATTTTATGAATAAGAAAATATCTGATGTGATAATTGTTTTTATTTTTTTATTTATTGTTTTACTAGTTTTCACCATAAATAATTTTAGTCCTTATTATACAAAGATAATTCATAGGCCCAGCACTAATGATTCTTTTGTTGATATTAGTCATTTACAGGGCTCTTGTCCTAGAAACAGGATTTGTTCTTATCCTACTTGTTCTTTATGGTCTGACATAAACAATAATGGTATTTGTGACAGAGGATAAAAATGAAAATCCAAAATATCAGATACTTCTCTCAAATACTTTATTTTTTATTATTCTTCACAACTTTTTTCGTTTCAGTAAGAATATTTTTGGTTCTTGTTCTAATAGCTACTATTCTTGGTGGTCCTTTTTTTTGCGGTTGGCTCTGTCCTTTTGGAACAATACAGGAAATTTTGTTCAAATTAGGGCGCTTGTTAAAAATTCCCAAAATTAAAATTAACAAAAAAATTCATTTTTATGCAGTTTTCTTCAGGTATTTTTCTTTAGCAACTACCACCATAAGTTTGTTTTATTTGTTAGTAATTGATGCAAGAGTTCATTTCCTTGATGCGCTTCGAGGAGATGCTTTATCAATCATTGTTTACAGTATCTTATCTTTTTTCATTGTTTTATCTTTATTTTTTGACAGATTTTTTTGTAATTACTTCTGCATACAAGGCGCAACCTATGGTTTATATGGTATGTTTAGAATTTTTAGAATCAAAAGAAACGAAAAAACCTGTATTGACTGCAAATTGTGTGATAAAAATTGTCCTATGAACATCGTTATTTCTTCTAAGAAATATGTCAATAGTTTGCAGTGCATAAATTGTTTTAAATGCACTAGCAATTGTCCAAAAAGAAACACTCTGATTTATAAACTCGTTGATTTTAAGAATTTGAAGGAAATTATAAAAAATAAATAATTATTTTTTTATAGTAAATTAATCTTTTCGATATAATGAAAGAAATATTTTATATCTATAAACAATAACTATCATTAACTTTTATAGAATTTTTATTTGATTATTTTCATAAACAACATATCTAACTCCATGGCCTAATTTTATCAATGCTGCCAATAATGCCATATGTTCTTTTCCTGTTCCAGATGTCAGATTAAGCCCAACTTCAATACCTTTTATCCTGTCTTTTAACTGTTTTGTTATGTCTTCTACAATTTCAGAACATGGCTTTGATTCGTTTATTACAACAAAATTTACTTTTTTCTTTGTTTGAAAGTTTTTTATTCCAAACTCGTTTGTAACTAAGAATACATTTTCCCACTCTTGGCTTTCAATAATCCTAATAACTTCTGCCCATGTCCCTTTTCCTGTTGTTAATGATGCAACTAAGTCTGTCATATTGGAAAGAAATTCATACCTTATTAAATATTTTTTTATTACAAAAAGATTTATATAACAAATTGTTTTCTATTCTTATATGCCAAGATTCAATACAAGGTCTTTTCCACAATCAAGGGTTCAAAGCGCAGTTATGCCTATTATTACGGCAAATATATTGTTTTTTTTATTACAGATGAGCGTTAGGGGGTTTACAGAGTCTTTTATGCTGGTCTCAAGAGACATATTTACAAGGCCTTGGATATTATTGACATCAATGTTTTTGCACGGAAGCTTTTTCCATATTTTCTTCAACATGTATGTTCTTTTGATGTTTGGCTCTTTGATAGAAAGAAGAATAGGAACAAAGAGATTCTTGTTTATTTATTTTTTATCCGGAGTCATTGCTTCTTTGGGTTTTGTGATTTTTCAGGAATTGATTTTAGGGGTAAGCGGCTCGGCAGTTGGAGCTAGCGGAGCAATAATGGGTATATTAGGGGTAACCATAATACTAATGCCGGATCTTAAAGTCTTATTGTTCTTTTTCATTCCTATGTCATTAAGGACTGCAGGAATAGTATTTGTGATTATAGAGTTATTAGGCACTTTTGGGTTTGGAATCCAGGGAATTGCAAATTCAGCACATCTAGCCGGATTGATTTGCGGTTTTATATATGGATACCACTTATTAAAGCAAAGAGGCAATTTTTCAAAGAGATTTACAGAATATGTTCCCAGTAAAAAAGGAACAAGTTATGAAGAAAAGATACATATGGATGAAAAAGACATAGAAGATTATCTAAAATATGGCAGGTTATAATACCTAAAAATAGGAAATGGCTAAAAAAATTGGTCTGGTTTTTATACTATTTTTGATTTTAGGAATACAAAAGACATAATTAGTTCTGGCAAGGAAGCTGCTAATTTTAAACTTGAAGAGATAAGAAAACATATCAAATAAGGAAAAGTTTTTAAATATGTGCTAAATTCTTGAGGATATGGCAGAAAAAAACTTAAAATGTTCATCTTGCAAGAAAAGCATAACTAATATAGTGGGAAGCGCTAAATTTAAGTGCCCATCCTGCGGAAAGACAGATATAATAAGGTGCAAGAATTGCAGGGAAATAGTAGCAACTTATAAATGCCCTGAGTGCGGCTTCGAGGGTCCAAATTAAAATGGCAGATGTTATTCTTACCTTAAAAATAATGCCAGAAAGCCCCGAAATAAGCCTTGACGATCTTTTTTCTAAAATAGAACCCATATTGAAAGAATTTACAGGAGAGGAGCAGTTCAGGAAAGAAGAGGAGCCTGTAGCTTTTGGACTAAAGGCATTAAAGGTAACTTTTGTAATGGATGAGAAAAAAGGAAGCACAGAGGACGCGGAAAAGAAGATAGAGCAAATAGATGGTGTTAATTCTGTTGAAGTTGTTGATGTAAGAAGGGCAGTTGGCTAATTAAATCTAACCATACAACCCTGTTTTTTTCAATGCGCAAAGTTTTTCATAAGCTCTTGATATGTCCCTAAAACCAGCCAGAAAATTTTTATCTTTGAACAATTTTTCAGTTCCGGGGTCAAATGGAACTGCAATCTCTTCTTCTATCAAGTGCTCCACAAATTCATAATCTCTAATAACACAGGGCCTTTTTGTGTCTATGATATCTTTTTGTCTTGTTCTTATTGCCTTGAATGTTTTTGATTCTAAAGCTGCAGAAATATCTAATCCTTTTCCCCATATCTGCTCTAAGCTTCCAAGTTCTGAATCATATACAGAACAGAAAAGGCAAGGTATAATTTTTCCATTTGCTCTTATCGATAGGTATCCGCCATTTCTTCCTGCAGACATACAACCGCCCGGGCAGTCTTTATTTGCAGCAGCAGCTCCGCTTCCCCAGAAATCTGCTGTAAACCTTTTTTCATTTTTTATGTAATTCCATGTAAATTCATATAACTTTTCTCTTTGTTCTGGCTTTAGCTGCAATTCTAATGTTTCTTTATAATCGTTTCCAATTCTGCCAATAGGCATGCATTGGAATATCCACACACCCATGGCTCCTTTGTCCTCAAAAAGATAGTCAAAAAATTCCTTATTCGCTATAGAATCAACGTTCTTGCTTGTAACAGTAAGTGAATAAAAATAAGGAACACCATTTTCTACTAAACGCTTAGTTGTTTTATCTACAATCCTATCCATCCCTTCCCCTCTTCTTTTGCTTGTCTCAGGCCCTTCCTGGCTTACACAAGGTATCACATTACCTATATCAGATATTCTTCCAACCATATAATCATCTAACCTTGTTCCGTTTGTAAACATTATAAAGAATCTGTCATTAAACTCTTCGAAAATGTCTGTTATATCCTTATTATTTTTCTCATCTTTCCACATTGTCGGTTCTCCTCCGGAAAGAACAATAAAGCTTACTCCCATTGCATCCCAAAGTTCATTGATTAATCTGTGGAGATCCAGGTATTTTATTTTTTCATTATCATATGTTTTTCCTTTTTTGCCCGCATCAGCATAGCAATAATCACAGTTTAAGTTACATTCACTGGTTGGGTCTATAGAAACAAACGAAGGAATTTGCTTGCCTTGTTTTATCAGTTTGTTTCTTCTTTTTGCACCTTCTATAAACGTGTTTTTAAAGAAAGCGTTTGGAAATGTATTTCTGTATCCTTCTGAAAATGTAAATTTGTCGCTTTTCTTTTCATATAGTTTTGCTAAATTTAAAGAAAATGTTCTGCCCAATAAATATCTTAATACAGTTGTTTCTAAAGGGAGATTATCAGAATTTTTAACTATCATATTATATTTTATAAACTTGTCCATTGAATTTTCAAAATATTTTTTTGTCTTTTCATTTGTAAGAAGAAGCTCTCTTGTTTTTTTATTATATAACATGGGGGCCAATAAGGCCATATTCATCTTGTTAAGATTTAAAGAAATATTTTCTGTTTTACTTATATTTATAATTTCTTCTAATTTTGATTCAGACATAAGTTCACCTTTTATTCATCCGTTGCTTATTATTACATCATTTGCAATAATTTTTGTAAAGGTATATTTGTTTTTAAACCTTCTGATTTAAAATGTGTTCTGCTTACCTTATACCCTTCTTTTTTTATTTTTTTAATCAAATCTTCAAACCTTGGTGTTTGTTTTATCTTATATTTTTTACATAGGTTATGAATATCATAAAATCCCAAAAAATCAAGCTTTGCTTCATCTCTTATTGTTTTAAGGAAATCTGTTTTCTCTTGTTTATATATATTATCAGCCAATTTTTTATCCCAAAGCTGTCCTAACCAAATAGGACCAGAATCTTGATAGAAATCATGTTTTTTTATAATTTCATCAACTTTTTTTTTGCCTTTTTCACATTTTAAAAAAACCCTCATGTAATGTTCTTTTGCATAAGAAAAAACAGGAATCAAAGCTTTTTCATACTGAGCTCCCATAAGCTGAATTTTTCTTATCAAAATTCTCAAGCCAATCTCATGCTTTAGTTCATTCTTTAAAGGTTTTGCAAAGTATTTTCTTTTGCAAGCTTTTGGAAAACTGCCTGCCAATGCTCCTGTGTCTGTTGCTGTTACAGCCAAAATTCCATCCCTTGCTATTCTTTTTACAGCGGAATCCAAAAAGGGATTAGGAGTTCCAAAAGGGTCAATATCAATATAATCAAAGCCATTGCTTTCCAGAAGAAAAATATTCGCATCTTTATTATGCAAACTAACTTTATTGGATTTGATATTATTAATTTCTAAGTTATTTTCTATTAAGCTTATTGCTTCAGGGGAATGGTCATTCATTTCAAGAGTTTTTATTTTTCTTTTTTTTAGCTCTTTTAAGAACCTTATTCCCCTTACACCGGAAGCTGCCAACGGCAAAGCTATCTGCATGTTATTCTTATCAATTGAGTTAAGGATATGAACGCTTATGCTCCTGTTTAGCTCCATTACAGGATTGTAAAAAACAGGAAGTTTCTTAGATATCTTGCCTTGATAAGATTTTATCTTCGCTTTGCCTTCTGTAATATAATCTTCCATATAAAAAATAAAATAGAATAACTATAATTATTTTTCTCTTTCTAACATTATATAGCTTTGGTTAGATATGCAAAAAATAATCATATATCTATTCTTGGGAAACTGCATATAGCAATGATTTTGTCCACTCAACAATAAAGATGAAACCAGTTGTTGAAATAAATCCAGAGTATGAGTTTTTATTTAAAAATATAATAAAAAAGATACATTTAAAAATAAAAAAGACTTAAACTTTAAGTATGCATGTATTTATATGGATACTGATAGCAACAATAGCAGATGGGCTTGTTTCTTTAGTTGGTGCGTTTTCTTTGTTTCTTAAAGAGAAAATTCTAAAGAAGATTATTTTTGCTTTAGTTGCATTCTCAGCAGGAGCTTTGCTTAGCGGAGCATTTTTTCACTTGCTGCCAGAGGCTTTGGAGAGAATAGAAGCTACTCTCGCATTCGGGTTTGTTCTTATTGGCTTCATACTGTTTTTTTTAATAGAAAAAATTTTACGATGGCATCACTGCCATAAAAATGAAAAATGCAAAACTCACCCATTCACGTATCTTATACTGGTCGGGGATGGAGTACATAATTTTCTAGATGGGTTAATAATTGCTGCAAGCTTCATAATTGGCATACCATTCGGCATTATAACAACTTTGATGATTTTGGCGCATGAACTTCCACAAGAATTAGGGGATTTTGGAATACTTGTTTATGGAGGTTTCTCAAGAATAAAAGCTCTCCTTTTTAATTTTTTATCCCAGCTTACAGCAGTAGCTGGAGGTATCATTGGGTATTTTATATCAAAATCAGTTGAATCTTTTGTTCCTTATGTTCTTCCATTTGCAGCAGGAGGCTTTTTCTATATAGCTGCCTCAGACTTAATTCCAGAATTTCATAAGGAGCCCGGCTTAAAAAAATCTTTATCTTCTTTTTCATTTTTCATACTGGGTATTGGTATCATGCTTACCCTCAAACTTCTTTTTGAGCATTGAAGATGGAAGGAGTTTATATACTGCTAGTAAATGTTGAAAGAGACATATATTTAGAAATAGGAAGATTAGGGAAAATAAAATTTGAAAAAGGCAATTATGCTTATGTCGGTTCTGCCCAGAATAATTTAGGTAAGAGGTTAGAAAGGCATTTTTCAAGCAAAAAAAAGATACACTGGCATATAGATTATTTTCTTTCGAATAAATCTGTGAAAATAGGAAAGGCTTTTTTTAAAAATTCTGGAAAAAAGGAAGAATGTAGAATAGCAAAGATTCTTTCTAAAAATGAACAGCCAATAAAAAAATTTGGCTGTTCAGATTGCTCTTGTTATTCCCACCTTTTCAGGATAAAATCTTTAAAAACTATTAAAAACCTTAATATGCAAACTTATTTTAAAAACATTTAAAAGCAACTATTTTTTCTTTTACCTTATGGAATCGATAAGAAGCCCCATTTGCGTAGTTTTAGGGCATGTTGATCATGGTAAATCGAGCATACTAGATACAATTAGAGGAACTGCTATTATTGAGACAGAAGCAGGTAAAATTACACAAGCAATTGGAGCTTCAATCATACCATTAGAAACAATTAGAAAGGTTACTGGAAATTTATTAGAGCAATTAAAGCTAGATTTTACAATTCCTGGCTTGTTATTTATAGATACGCCTGGACATGCGGCCTTTACTACTTTGAGAAAAAGAGGGGGAAATATCGCAGACATTGCTATTTTAGTTGTCGATATTAATGAGGGATTAAAGCCTCAAACAATAGAAGCTATTGAAATTCTAAAAACATATAAAACTCCTTTTGTAATTGCTGCTAATAAAATAGATATAATCCCCGGATTCATGGATTTTTCTGACTCCATATTAAATATAATTTCAAAGCAACACCAACAAGTTCAGGAACAAATCGATAACAAATTATATGAATTAATTGGAGAAATGCATAAGCATGGCTTTCAAGCAGAGAGATTTGATCGTCTATCAGACTATACAAAGCAAATTGCTATTATACCTTGCTCTGCAAAGAAGAATTATGCGATACCAGAATTACTAATGGTTGTAACTGGGTTGGCGCAAAGGTTTTTAGAAAAATCATTAAAAACAGATATTTCTGGACCTGCAAAAGGAACCATATTAGAGGTAAAAGAAGAAAAAGGTTTGGGAACAACCCTTGATGTTATTATTTATAACGGAACTTTGAGAAAAGACGATACTATTATTATCGGTTCTTTAAATGAACCTATTGTTACTAAGATTCGAGCATTATTGGAGCCAGAGCCTTTGGCGGAGATGAGAGATAAAAAATCAAGATTTATAAATGTTGATAAGGTTAAGGCGGCATCAGGAGTAAAAATATCTGCGCCAAACATCGAGAAAGCAGTTGCAGGAATGCCAATAATTTCTACAACTAGAGATAAACTAGAAGAAAATCAAAAAAGGATACAAAAAGAGATTCAAGAAGTCATAATTGAGACAGATAAAGAAGGCATTGTTATAAAGGCAGATACATTAGGAAGTTTGGAAGCTTTAACTCAATTATTGAAGGAAAAAGGAGTGAAGATTAGGGCAGCATCTATTGGGGATATCTCAAAAAAAGATTTATCTGATGCAGAATCTAACTATGAGAAGAATCCTTTGGAATCTGTAATACTTGCTTTTAATGTTAAGTTAGCAAAGGACGCAATTAAAAAAGCAAATGTACATATAATATCAAGCAACATTATATATAAGATTATGGAGGATTTCCAGAAATGGCATGAGGAGCAGAAAAAGCTACTTGAGCAGAAAAAAATAGATGTTTTAGTGAGACCTTGTAAATTCGAAATACTAAAAAATTATGTTTTTAGGCAAAGCAGCCCTGCTGTTGTTGGAGTTGATGTTTTAGAAGGTGTAATGAAAGTTGATATGCCTGTAATGAAAGAAGGAAAAAAAATTACAGAAATAAAGTCTATGCAGGCGGAGCAGGAAAACTTAACAAGAGTTGAGAAAGGCAAACAGGTTGCTGTTTCAATGGATCATGTAACAGTTGGAAGGCAAATACATGAAGGAGATATTTTATACAGCGCTATTCCTGAAGAGGACTTTATAAAATTAAAGACCTTAACAAGGCACCTTCAAAAGCCGGAAATGGCACTGCTTAAAGAGATAGCAGAAATTATGAGAAAGAACAATCCTATGTGGGGAATCTGACTTTTTGTAGTTTAACTTTATATTATTGACTTATTTTAGCTTGTTCAGTTCACTAATCAATTTTTTTGAGTCTATTCCATAAAGGTCGCAGACTTCTCCAACTTTCAGCATATGTATCTCCATCTGAGCCATAGGGCAACCTAAGCACGGGAACTTATAATTTCTAAGAATTTCTTCAGCTCCTTTAATCTCCAATATCTTTGCTACAGTTGTGTCTTCTGTCACGCTTGCCATTTTATATCGCTTTTTTCTTATATTTATATATCTTTTGTTTTAATTTCTTTTGTTAGTGTTTTTCTCATAATCAAGTTTATATTTACTATTATTAGTATCAATAATATTCCAATCAAAGACAATGTTCCTTTATTCTCTAACGAACTGCTTACAACAAAGCCGGTTATTGATGCAAAGCCCTTTTCCTGATAAGAGTTTATTTCTTCTATATCGGTACTGCTGCCTAGAAAACTAATAGTATTTTTTAAAATCACTGAGCTGATTCTGGGCTTTTGTATTGTAACAGAAGCGTAAGAAGCTGTGCCGTTCTGAGCATAGTCATTTGGAGTTATTTTACAAGTTATAACGTCTCCAGGCTCAAAACCGCTTAGCTGAGAGCTCGTCTCATCCAACCTTTCATTATTTTTATACCATTCAAAATAAAACATTACAATTTCAGGAAATTCGTCTATTATTGCAGCATCGCATTTTATTGTTGAGTCAGGAAAAGGCTCTTCAGGAATTAATGTTATGTTTTCGATTACTGGAGGATTATTTGATATATTAATCCTTACATAACCTGTTGCTTCGTCTGCATAAGCGTAAAGTACAGAGAACAACATAAGCATTATTATTAATTTTATTATTTTCATAACTTTTATTAATGAATTGAAGTTTATAACTTTTATGGAAAAAATCTCTATATTGAACAGCAAAGAAATAAAAAATATTCTTAAATTAGTAAAAGAACGATGGGAAGCTGAATTAAATAAAAAATACGCTTTTTTGATGAATCCAAAAAACAAAATTTTTTTGGTTAATATGGACATTTCAAGAATCGATTTAAACAACTTAAGGATAAATAATCTCGGATTGTATTTTGGAGAGATTATAAACAACAAAGAGCTCAGGCTTAGTATAGAAGGGTCGCAGATAATAGGGCCCTTAGCTAAAAAAAACGTTTTAGATTTAAGCGAAGAAGAAGCAAAAGATTATATGAAAGGGACTGATTTGGATAAAAAGACAAAAGACAAAGGTTTCATGATTATAAAACATAAGGATGATTATCTAGGAACAGGAAAATCCAATGGAGAAAAAATATATAATTACACGCCCAAAGAGAGAAGGATTAATTCTTAAATACATAGGTTGTTCATATTAAAATTTTACTGAAGGTCTCATTTATTAGTTGTAATTTATTTTTTTAGTGAAATATATTGTTATTATACTATTTGTTAATTTTTTTTCATCTATATCATATTTTTTTGCATATTTGTTTAAATTTTTATTAAATTTTATATCTTTTTTATCTAGATTATATTCTCCAACATTAATCAGTCTATTACTATCGGAATAATCATTTTTTGTTTCTATCAATATCTTGTTATCAATTGAATATAATTCTTTTTTATCTTTACCCACTAATATTTCTCCCAATTTTTTAGGCTTTTCTATTCCATCCATTTTATTGTTGTTATAATTTTTTTATATTTAAATGTTTTTATCTTTTAGTAATACCATCAATATTTATGTTTTTAAATAATGATGTATTATTTGAAAAAAAATCATATTGCGCCTGCTGATAAACAGTCCACTTTGAATCATCTAATACTTTATTGCATCTGGAAAGAACATATTTTTCATGTTTATTTGCACCATTCATTTCCATATTAAAAAAGTTTGTTTTATCAATCAGTTGTAAATTAAACAATAATCCCTGATAAAGTAAAATTATTTTTTGAAACTCAAACGGTATTATCTTCCCTATTTCTTCATTACCACCTTTCTTTTTATAAGGTTCGTCTATGACATCATAATTATCTTTAATTATCTTAATTACATCATTATTGTTTTCTTTCTTAGGAGTTATAATTCTTACTCCGAAGATATCTGTTATATAACTTCTTTGACCATTAACATATTTTATAATTTTATATAAAGTTCTTGTTTGCTTTTTTGCTCTTCCAGATATGCTTGTTGTTAGGTTATATCCTTCCCCATTATCATCTATTATTTTTTCTATGTTAGACTTTCCTTCAGCAATTAGGTAATTCGCACTAGCACTAATATCAAGATGGTGATTCTTTCCACCTTTGCAGTTCCTTATTTCGCATTTAGGTATATATTTTTGTTTAAAATTTTCATCATTCAACCCATTAATCAGTTCCTTGTCTGTAAAAAATTTATATGTCGGTGTAATCTTTTTTACTACAAAAAGGTCCTTCTTTTTTTTCCATGTATTCTTTGAAGGTCTTTGAGAATACCCACAGATACATTCAACAAAAAGATGATTGCTTGCAGGATATGGTTCACCATTGTTCTTATTTATCATTACTTTTTGAGCAATGTCATCCAAAATCTGATTCAGAATCGCTTCTCCATTCTCCCAATATTTTTTAATATCTTTTTCGAATTTTTTTAGGAATTCCTTGTCAAGTTTTTCATTTAAATATTCTAATGATTTCTCTTTTACATCCTTCTCTAATCTTTTCGGTATTTTTTCTTTTAGATTATTATTTTTGCTCACTAAGCAATAGCCAAAATCATTCTCTAGATTTTTACCTATATCCATTACTTTTTTCTTTATTTCTTCAATCTTAGGTATTTTTTTATATTTTATTTTTAACATTCTATATCAACATTACTAACATATATGGAAACTTTATTTATAAATCTTTCTATTTTTACTACTATTAAGTTACCAATTTATTATATCCGGAAGTAAAAATATTATTGTCTTTTTTTTTGTCAAAATAATAATATTCGCCATCCTCTTTAAGTTTTTTATCGATCTTCTGAAAATATTTATAATTAAACTTATCTACAACAAAACTAGAATTATCTAGTTTCTCAGCCAATTTTTTTAAACAAAGATTATATGCAAGTATTTTAGTGTGCCTTTCTTGATTATTTTTTATATTCTTAAAATAAGCTTTCATTGCTTTTTTCTTCTCGCTTGTTATGAATCTATACATATTATATAAGATGCCGTCAAATGCGCCCAGATTATTCCATTTGGCATTTTCTTTTGGCATTGTTATTTCCTTAAATCCATTAATTTTTTCATATTTGTTTACAAGTATTTCAAGCTCTGTAAATCTTTTTAACATATGATTATCTTTTTCATATTTTTTGTTTAACTCAGTTGTTACTCTTTCTGTGGCGGCGATTGAAGATCTTGTAAGATCCTTCAGTGTCATATTGATTTGTTTAAGTTGGAATTCACTCAATTTTTTTTTGTTTCTCAAAACAAAACTCTTGAATCTGTTGGCAGTATATATTGTTTTATAGGCAGATTTTATTTTTTGCAGCTTTGTCTGGTTTAAGAGCTCATAATTGCTTACAGACTTATCTTGAGCTTTGATTATTTGTGTTTCAAGCATATCCCTCAATATTTTTCTTTTATCTCTTCCTTTTTCCTCAGTGAATATGAAATAATTTTTTTTAAAAAATTTTTCAATATATGAAAAATAATTGTCTTTTTCCTTATCGAATGTAAATATATTAACAATTAAATTTTCAACTTTTTGGATATGTTTTTTTATTATTTCATACCCATATTCAGAAAAAGCATTTTTGAAATATTCCTTATGATCTTTTTTAAAAATTTCATATAAAATTTTTCTATCAACGTTTTTATGCCTTTCTAAAACAGACTCTAGTGTGTCATGAACCAAAGCTACCCCAATATGATCTGGCTTTAATCCAATACCTAAAACACCTTTTGTTAAGGTTTTTTTATTATTTTTCTTATCATTAAACTTTGAGCCTAAAACAACTTCTAATGTATGCACCAAATAATATTCCTTATTATCTCTTCTTTTTTCTCCTTTATGGAAATCTTTTGCAAAATCAAATTCTGTCAGTATAAATTTTTTCTCTAATTCATAATCTCTTTTTTTATCAAGCTCTTCTAATTTTTTCTTATCAAACTCTTCTAATAAAATATTTTTCCATTCTTTTGTTTTTTTAAGGTAAAATGGGTTAGATTTAGCATACAAACTCATAATAATTTCTTTTCTATATGCTTTTTTATAAGCATTATATTCATCGGGAGATACTTTGCTCTCTATCTCTTTATTATCCGCAGTTAGAAACATTTTTTTGCACCCATATATGTAAGAATTAATTTTAATATAAAAAGCTTACTATTAAGGAGTAATTAGAATGATTATGCAAAAAATAATAGAAATTAAATATGTTTATTTTAGCATATCTTCAATAGGTTTTTTGGCTTTTTGGCTCTCTTCCTTCTCCCCTTCTTTAATCTCTTTTGTTAGATCAACACCGAGCTCCTGCAATGATTTAACATGCATCTGCATTAATTGCTCAACTATCTGTAAAATCCTTGTTAGTTCCTGCATTTCTTTTGCAAGAGTGCTTAAAGAACCTTTATGAAAGCCTATTTGTTCCTCTTTACTCATATTTTCCATATCTTTTTTTTCAGCCATGATACCACCTATAGCAGAGTTTTATTATTTTATTTATATTATTTTCCTTTATTTTCCATTAATTTTAAATATAAGCTAATAGATTATATTAAAGATAGGAATGGAAAATAAAATTGCTTATTTTTCTATGGAAGTGGGTTTAAGTGAGAGTATTCCAACTTATTCTGGAGGTTTAGGTATACTGGCAGGAGATTTTTTAAAATCAGCTTCTGATTTGGAATTGCCTTTAGCCGGGGTTACTTTATTATACAACAGAGGGTATTGTGAGCAAAAGATAGAGGACGGAAGGCAATTAGAAAATTATTGCCACTTTGATCCCAGCGATATAATGCGGGAGCTTCCACAAAGAGTATCTGTACAAATAGAGGACAGAGAAGTTAGGGTCAAGGCCTGGCTCTACGAGCTTGAAGGGAAAACGGGTTTTAAGTTGCCCATATACTTCTTAGATACAAATGGCGTTGAAGATAATAGGCCCTGGGATAAAGATATAACCTCCAACTTGTATGGAGGAGACCATCCCTACCACAGGTTGACTCAAGAAGTGGTTTTAGGTATCGGAGGAGTTAAGTTTTTACAGGAATTAGGTTATGATATTTCTACATATCATATGAATGAAGGTCAT
>PXDW01000045.1 GCA_003564925.1 Candidatus Woesearchaeota archaeon
AAAAAGATATCTCAAAAAATACAGCGCTTATAAGAGAGCTTCATGTATATGGAGAACTTACACAGATAGGCAAGAAAGGGGCGCAGCATAAAGGCATAGGAAAGATGCTTCTGAAAAAAGCTGAAGACATATGCAGGGAAAACAAAAAGAATAAGGTTCTTGTTATTTCCGGAGTAGGAGCAAGAAATTATTATAAAAAATTAGGATACAAGCAGCAGGGAAATTATATGGCAAAGTATCTATAAAATTATTAACTACTTATTAGTTATTAAAATAGAAAGATTTATATATGAAGGGTTCTATCAATTTATAAGATGTCTCTTGAAAACAAGCTAAATTTGGGAAAAAGAACACTATTGAAGATAGGCTCAATATTAGCAATTGGAGCAATGGCAGCATCATTTGCTGCAGGATGCAAAGCACAGCCAATCAACATAAATAAAGAAGTAAACAATACGACTCCCACAACACAAACATACCAAACAGAGGCAAACCAAAAAATTTCCCAAACAACAGAAAAATCCTTAGAAAACATTTTTGAATCAGATGAAAAAAATGATTACATAAAAAAGGTTGACAGAAGCAATGTTTATTTTATTGCTGCTTCAGGTGTAAAAGGGGAAATAGATGAATATAGTGCAGATGCCCTTTCGGCAAACAGTACAGCATATTCTTTGCTTTTTTTGTCTGAAAAATTAGAAATCCCTGAAAATAATGTTTTTTCTGTTGTTTCAGGTGATAATCTTACTGTTTGGCCACATTATAGTATGCCTGAAGATGATGAATATGCAAACAAGAATGTAAATGATATTACAAAAAGAAGACCTGATATTGTAGGAAATATAACTTTGGATGAACTGATAAAAAATATAGATAATCTTTTTGATGAAAAAAATGATTATTCAGAAAGCCTTGCTTTATTCTATATTATGGGGCATAGAGATCCAGGTTCTGTTGGAAAAGAGGCAAAAATTTCTTTCTTTGACGAAACTTTAGGAAATAAAGAATTACAAAAAGTTATAGATTCAATCCAAACAAAATATAAGGTTATTTCAATAGAGAGCTGCCTTCCTGATTATAATCTAGAGGGAGATGAGAATACTTATATTATTTTTTCAGCACCCCCTTCTATGGTTTCAACTAAATCCCCTACACATATCTTTTCATACACAAAGGCAGCTTATCCAGAAATGAATATTTTTGATGCTTATTTGAGAGGACAAAAAGAAAAATCAATGCTAAATCAATATGTTTTAACCTGGAGGGATAGCAAGCCTATTTTATTTGATGAAGGCCTAAAAATTTTTAACTTTGAAAAAACCGGGAATAAGGTTTTGGTTGAATATCCTACATTGATAGATGCCGAAAAAGAGTTATATGATACTATTTCTTTTGAAACTGATGAATTAGAAAGAGTTTATACCGGAGATAAGATATGCGGTTTGCCTGATTTTTAATGGTAAACAATAGAACTTTTAAATAACAGCCAGACTCAGGCCAAGATAGGTAAAGTATTTAAATCAAAAATTCTTTAAATGGATAGATGAAGAAATTCTTAAGAAAAAAAGTAAGAAAAATAATAAGATATGATCGTATAGCTGGTATAGCTCAGATTGCAAGAAGGTATTTTGCAACCAATTCTTTTGACGGAGTTCTAACAGTTTTAGGAATAATTATAGGGAACTATTTAGGAGGTGTGAGACAAGCGAATATTGTTATAAGCACAGGCCTTGGTGCTGCAATAGCATTATTAGTAAGCGGGCTTTGGGGCACTTATGTAACTGAAAATGCTGAAAGAATCAAAAGCATGAAAGAGCTTGAAAGTTCAGTCCTTATCAAATTAGGAGAAACAGATATAGGGAAAGCTTCAAGATTTGCAACAACAATAGTTGCTTTTATTAATGGTTTTTCCCCTTTTATTGTTATCTTAACAGTTATGCTTCCTTTCTTTTTTTCATCGTTTTTTGGAGTGATGAGAGCTTATTTAATTTCTGTTATACTTGCCTTTGCGGTATTGTTTTTTTTAGGTGTATTCCTTGGAAAAATATCAAAAGAAAGCCTGATAAAGAACGGCTTGAAGATGCTTTTTGCAGGATTTGCATGCGCTTTACTAGCATGGCTTTTGATTAGATAGTAATATTTTTATAATAACTTCTTTTATTTTTTATAATGCTTGAGAAAATACCTAAAACAGAGAAGCTTGAAATAAAACAGGCATTCAAGGAAAGGTACCAAAGTTTACTTGGAAATGATTATAGCAAATTCATGGAGTATAATTTCTCTTTCTTAAGAAGAAGCATAAGAGTAAACACATTGAAAATTTCCGTATCTAAATTGAAAAAACGTTTGGAAAAAGATTGGGAATTAAAACAGATACCATGGTGTAAAGAGGGTTTTTGGATAAAACATAAAGGAATAGGTGATGAGCATAGGAGAGATATAGGAAATTTAATTGAGCACCAATTGGGATATTTTCATGTCCAGGAAGCAGCCTCAATGATTCCTCCTTTAGTATTAGGGCCAAAAGAAAATGAAATTATTCTTGATATGTGCTCTTCTCCAGGCTCAAAATCAACCCAGATTGGACAATATATGAAAAACACAGGGGTGCTAATATGCAATGAATCAGACAGAGCAAGATTAAAGCCTTTGGGAGTAAATCTTCAAAAATTTGGGCTTACAAATACAATAACAACTTTGATGTCTGGAACCCGATTCAAGGGTAATAGTTTTGATCGCATCTTAGTTGATGCACCTTGTTCCGGAACAGGTACTATAAGAAAATCATTAAAGACCTTGCTTATATGGAACCCAGATATGATAAAAAGGCTTTCAAAACTTCAGAAAATGCTTATTGAATCAGCTTTCAATAACTTAAAGAAAGGTGGAGTACTTGTTTATTCAACATGTTCTCTAGAGCCAAACGAAAATGAAGAAGTTATTTCATCTTTTCTGGACAAATATGAAAATGCTAAAATAGATGATATAAATTTGAATTTGAAACGAAGCAACCCTGTAATGGAGTTTGATGGAAAAAAATATAGAAAAGAAGTTAAAAAATGCCTCAGAATCTGGCCGCATACAAATGATACAGAAGGTTTCTTCGTTGCGAGAATAAAAAAGATATAAAACCAAAAATTATATAAACCAATAATTTAATTCAATATTAAAATGATTAATATGTTCAAAAAATTTTTGAATAAGTTTTTTAATGGTCTTTTTAAGAAAAAGAAGAATATAAAGCTTGGGCTTTACGGACCTCCCAATGGTGGAAAAACAACTTTAGCTAATAGAATATGCCAAGATTGGCTTGGTGAGGATATGGGATCAGTATCTAATGTTGCCCATGAAACAAGGGAAATACAAGTTAAAGAACAGATATCGATTAAGTCAAAAGGCAAGGAACTTAGTTTTAATTTGGTTGATACTCCTGGGATTGCTACTAGAATTGATTATGAAGATTTTCTTAAATCAGGCCTTAAAGTAACAGAAGCCAAAAAAAGGGCAAAAGAAGCAACTAAGGGTGTTATAGATTCTATAAAATGGCTTGATGATATGGATGTAGTTATAATTGTTTTGGATTCAACAAAAGACCCCTATTCTCAAGTCAATATAACTATAGTCGGTAATCTTGAAGCAAGAAAGATACCTGTTTTGATAGTAGGAAATAAAATCGACTTAAAGAAAGCAAATATTAAAAAGCTTCAGGAAGCTTTTCCGCAATATGATATAGTTGGAATATCAGCTAAATTCGGAAATCATATGGATGAGTTTTATGATTTATTATTTAAAATAACAAAATAAAAATGTTAAGCCTACAATTTATACCATACAGCCAGATTGCAAGCATGTCCTCTCAGAAGAGGATTGCAAAGATTTTGAAATTGGTTAAAGATGAAAATATAGTCTTGTTAGAGGGTACACTTAACAAAGATGAAGAAACAGAGCTTATCAAAAAGACAATGGAAGAGATAAAAGGAAAATTCAGGGGAATAGAAATATGTACAATAGAGTCAGAAAATGACAAAAATGCTTTCTTTGATAAGTTCAAAAAAATGCTTTATACTTACATATTGAGGGAAAAGAAGGGGTTTACAGTTATTGGTCCTGCTTCAATTGTTAAAGAGATAAAGCGAGACCCCAATAAAATTCAGCTTCTGACTAAGGATGTAAAGAGGAGAAATAAATAAAATGCCTCACCAATGTGTAAGGTGCGATGCCATATATGATGATGGAGCCCAGGAAATTCTAAAAGGATGCACTAAGTGCAATGGAAAGTTGTTCTTCTATATAAAGAAAGAACAGCTTGAGAAAGAGAAAGAAATATCAATTCAGCTTACAAAGAAGGAAAAAAAACAAATAGAGAAAGATGTTTATGACTTAATTGGAGCTGAAGCAGATATAGAAAAGCCTGTTGTTCTTGATTTGGAGTCCATAAAAATACTAAAGCCGGGAAAGTATGAGCTTGACCTTGTTC
>PXDW01000076.1 GCA_003564925.1 Candidatus Woesearchaeota archaeon
TATTGTATAATAAGTGTCCTGTTCAAACTCTGTATCTGTTGTTATTATTAATTTATTTCCTTCTTCTAATACATCTAATTCATCACCTTTTTTTAACTTGTTAGATCTAGACCATTTCATAGGCAAACTTAAAGTGTATGTTCCTGTTCCAACTTGATTTATTTTTCTTTTCATTTTATAATTATATAATTATAATTATTATTATATATAGATAAAATATATATAAATGTTTTGCTATATTGATAATTAAGCTGAAAAATTCGGAAGGTGATACAAATGCTAAACCAAAAAGATATGCTTTTATTAACAAATTTAAGGCAGAATGCAAGAGAAACCTTAACAAGATTAAGCAAGAAAACAAATATACCAATAAGCACAATATATGAGAAATTAAAGCTATATGATGGAGATATAATAAAAAAACATACATCCATAATAGACTTTGCTAAGCTTGGATATAATGCAAGAGTCAATATCATGCTTAAAGTGGACAAAGAAGAAAGAGATGATATTAGAACACACCTTGCAAACAGAGACTGTATCAATTCTGTCTTTAAAATAAATAATGGCTTTGATTTCCTGATAGAGGGCGTATTCAAAGACATAAGGGATGTAGAGGATTTTTTGGAAAGAATAGAAGATAAGTTTAAAATAAAGAAAAAGGAAATCTTCTATATTGTTGATGAGATAAAGAGAGAAGGGTTTATGGCTCAAACATTTATGGTATAATAATAGTTTATATAATAAAATGTTAGAAAAAATAATGAATATTGGAATAGATTATGACGGAACCATCGCTGATACTAACCTATATAAGTCTTTATTTTTAAAGCAAAAATATAGAATAGAAATACCTTCTTGGAAATGTGATAGGACAGAGTGTATTCCTGAATTAGAGAAACATTTCTCTCCACAAGAAGCAAATAAGATATACAAAAACTTTCATAAGATAGTTTTTGTTGGTAAATATGCTGGAAATGCTAAACAAGTGGCTGGTGCAAAAGAATCAATAATTGAACTTTCTAAAACACATAATATTTACATTATAACTGCAAGATATGATTATATGATTAATTATGCTAATAAATGGCTTGATAAGAAAGATTTATCAAAATATATACAAGGAATCTACAGCACAAAGATACAAGATTCAAAACTTAAAAGAGTATTGCCAAAGAAAGATATATGTAAGCAATATAAAATTGATATTATTATAGATGATGATGAAAGACATTTAAAGGATATTTCTAATGTTAAGAAAATTTTGTTCAAAAATAATTCTCCAGAAAAATATGATAAAAAAGGCTTATTTGTTGCCAAGAACTGGCAAGAAATTGTTTCTTATATAAATAATATATAATTGCCACTATCTGATAATAAATAAAGCAATATTTATATATAATCTAAGTTTATTTTTTAAATATATGATAATTTTCATTACGTGGTAAAATGAAAGAATCGAGATTAGAAAAGATACTGGAAGCAACTAAAAGCAAACCATTTATTGAAAAGATACAAAAAAAAATACCGGACATAGTTTCTAAAATACTAGAAAATAATGAAAATACTGATTTGGCTGATCAGGGTTTAATATTTTCCTTAAAAGAATTATCAAATTATAGAAGAATAAAAAAGATAAAAGAGGTATTAAACAAAGAGTATGAGTTCTTGTCCTATATCCAAAAAAACAGCAGAATTCTAATAAAACAATTGAAGCTATTTGATAGATTAGAGGATGAGATAACTTTGGGCCAAATGAGACTATTTGAAGAAAAAAATGAGCATTTTGGAAATCAAAAAAATATACTAAAATCTATTTCATATTTTTTGGAAAATAATGGTCTTATGAAACAAGATGCTTTTTTTAATAAAGTGGAGGAATATAGAGGGATAATAGCTGATTTTACAAATTTTTCTGAAAAAACAATAACCAACATAGCAAACATTGATAGCGTTTTCAAAGGCAAAAATAAAAAAGAAAAGATTGAGTTGATTGATAAATACAAAAGAAACATAAACTTATTTGAGGATATAGAAACCATAAAAGTATTAGACCAATTTTTATACGACTTTTTGGTAAAATCAAATTCAAAATTAGATATTTCTGAAGAGAGATCAAAATTTGAAAAAATTTCAAAATTCTTTGAAAAAAACGAGGAAATAGGAAAACAAATCAAAAACGTAGATCGAGGAATCAAAGTACCATTCTTGTATTCAATGAATTATTATTCAAAATTTTTCCAAAAAGAAAAGAATTATTATCCTCTTGACATAAAAAGCATTTCAAAAGCTGTAAAAAAATATAATTACAGATTAATAAATATAAATAAATCAGCTCATTATGCCTTTTTTATGTCATTTTTATTTAACATGAAATATAGATGCGATCTATACGACATATTTCCAAAAACTGCAGAAAAATATAGGAATGGATCAAAAATAAAAAAAATTAAAGAATACAAACAAGAAAAGTTTGAAATAAATATTAAAAAAGTAAGACACTTAGAGGATAGTAAAAGAGAAATCAGTCCGGAAATAGAAAAAAGAACTGAGAATTTCTTGAATATATTTATTGATATTATAGAACCCTTTTCTTCATTTTTATATAAATGGGATTTTATAAACAAAGATATAAATGAAATACAGGAAAAAAAAATAATTGATATTTATATACAGAATTTAAAGAATAGAAAAATAGAATCTCGCAAAATATTTGATTCTAAAATAGAATATAAAGAGGAGGAAGAATTTAAAAAAAACTTTTTTGATATATATAAAAAAAGGTTTATTAATAGTCTGATTTTTTGTTACTTGAATGTACCTCATCAAGATAGGTATAATGAGTTTGAAAGTGAAAAGGGGTTAGAGGAGATGATTTCTTCTTTAGATAATATCAAAGACGATTTGTTGTCATGTTGTTTCTTGAATCAAACATTCAAATATTGGAGTTTAAAAGATGATGTCAATAAGATTCATTTAAAGTTAAAGATATTTAATAAATTGTTAAAGAAAGAAATTCCTGATAAAGATAGATTCAAAATATGTGATTCTTTAGAAAAAACTGATATGGAAGAAGAATTCAATAAGAATGTTTATTATCTATTGGAAGAAGGAATTAAAGATTCTGACGAAATAATTGAATGTGCATCTATAACCCATCCGGATTTTAGAATAAAAAGAAAACTAGGTTCGGGAACTTTTGGTAACACCTACTTGATGGAAAATTTAGGTGAAGGAAAAAAACTTCATGCTCTAAAGATAAAAAGGGAAGGAGAGTTTCCAGACACAAAAGGGATAGAAGCAAAATTAAAACATAAGAATATAGCAGAAATGTATGGTATTTTAAAATGTAAAAAGATAAACAAAGGACGTTCTTTTATAAGACAGGAATTTCAACTTAATGATGCAAAGCCATGGAGTATAGAAGAAGTTAAAGCAATAGATATGGAATATGTTGCGGGTGATAACTTAAAAGAATATCTACAAAAAAATAAATTAGAACCAAAAAAAGCTTTATGGTTTGGCTTAGAGATTCTTGAGGGACTTGAATATTTAGGATATAATGGAATAATGCATAGAGACTTAAAGCCACAAAATATTATGATAGATAAAAATAAAAATCTAAAATTGATTGATTTTGGTTTATCACGTTCTCTTGACGACAAAGAAAAACCTAAAATGAACAGATTGTATTCTGCACCAGAGTTTAAAACTGGAAAAGAGTATTTGAATTCAGATATCTGGTCTTTTGGTTTAATTCTATATGAGATGTTAAGTGGAGAATATTTTTTCAAAACAGAAAAAAAATGGACAACACCAGATGAAGAAAAAGATTATGTTAGTAGCATAGAAAGAAAATGGTTAGAATCTAAAGAAGAAATAGATTTAGATTATATTTTTAGAATAAATAATAAGATACCTAGAGATCTAGGAAAGATTATTTTCAAATGTTTAACAGTAAATCCATTTAATAGATATGGAGCAATAAAAGAAGTAAAAGAAGATCTAAGTAAAGTTTATAGAAAATATGAATTTTTAGAGATGAAAAAAGGAGAAGAATTAAAGAAAAAATACTCAGATGTATTTAAAAGAATAAATAGCATGACAGAAAAAGAAAGAAAGCAATTGAAAGGTATGATATAAATGAAAGATTGGGAATTTGAATCATTATTAGAAGTATTGAAAGAATAAATTTTAAAACTAATCCTAAAGATATTGAAAAAGTTGTACTAAAATGTTTAAAAGTGAATCCAGAAAATAGTTATAAATGTGTAGAATATGTAAAGAAAGACCTAAGAGAAATATATATAAAAATAGTCTCGGAGAAAAATATTCAACAAGTGATTTTAGAAAAACTCATAAAAATTTTATAAGAAAAAATAGACAAACTAACTCTGCAAGAAAAAGAAATTCTTAAAAAACACTTTAAATATTTCTGCCAAATAATTTATCCA
>PXDW01000064.1 GCA_003564925.1 Candidatus Woesearchaeota archaeon
ATGGCATACCCTGTAATTGATTATAAAAAATGCAACCATTGTAAAACATGCATTGATGTTTGTCCTATGGATGTTTTTGCTGATGAAAAAGGAAAAAAAGTGGTTGTGAAAAAGCCTAAAGAATGCATAGGATGCAAAGCCTGCGAAATACAGTGCTCTAAGAAAGCAATTGTTATAAAAGACTGATTCTTTTGAAAAAATTTTTAAATAAATCCTAAATCTTATTATTGTTAAAGCCCTGTAGTGTAGTGGTCAATCACAATGGACTCTGGATCCGTTAACCCAGGTTCGAATCCTGGCAGGGCTATTAAAAATGGAAATATTTGATAAGAGTTTTAATAAACTGCCCCTGAAAAGAAAATCTTTCCTGGTAATTTTTGGAGCGGCATTTTTTATTATAGGCATTATAAGCTTTTTTCTTAAAGTTACGACTCTAGTTGAAAGCTTGCTGATAATTCTTATAGGTGTTATATACACAAATCTGATAAAGCTAACTTACAGGATTGAAATGATGGAGAAAAAATGGAAAAAATAGCCCAGGGAGCAGAGGCTCTGATTTACACCAAAGAAGGCAGAATATTAAAAGAAAGATCTCCTAAAAAATACAGGCTAAAGGAATTAGATGACTCACTAAGAAAATTTAGGACAAAGAGAGAAGCTAAATTTATAGAAAAGCTTCCGATATCTGGGCCAAAGCTTATAAAAATAGATGAGCAAAATATGATTATAGAGATGGAATTTATTGATGGGCCAAAAGTTAGGGACATTCTTGAAAAAAAAATAGGCCTGAGCAGTGAAATAGGGGAAAAAATAGCAATTCTCCATAATAACGGAATGATTCATGGGGACTTAACAACAAGTAACATGATTATGAATGAAAAATATAAAAAAGTCTATTTCATTGACTTCGGGTTGAGCTTCTTTTCAAATAAAATAGAGGACAAGGCAGTTGACCTTCATCTTTTAAGGCAGGCTTTAGAAAGCAAACACCATAAGATATTTGAGAAAGCATTTAGGCTGGTTCTTGAAGGCTATAAGGAGAAATCAGATAATTATGAAGAAATAATGCAAAGGCTTGAGAAAGTAGAGGAAAGAGGAAGAAACAAGCACAAATAACAAGCAGTATTTCAATAAATTTATATATAATAAAATAATATATATAATTATGAAGCGAGTTGATTGTATTCATATATGGTAAGTTTTTTCTAGCTTCAGCCATGGCATTCTTAAAAATTCTAATATTCATACAACTTTACGAAATATATTTAAACATATGCAGATTTTTTTACCTTTATGGCGGTAGTGGTGTAATGGTAGCACAGGAGACTGTGGATCTCCTAGCCCGAGTTCAATTCTCGGCTATCGCCCTTTTTACATAAAAAAATGAAACTTGAAAAAGTAAAAGGAACAAAGGATTTTTTTCCTGAAGACTTTGCTATTCAGCAGTATATTTTTTTAAAGTTCAAGAACATAGCTGAAAAATATGGTTTTAAGCAGGTAGAGGCTCCGGCATTTGAATATATGGATGTTTTCAGAAAAAAAGCAGGCCAGGAAATTGATGAACAAATATTTGTATTAAAAAAAAAGGGAAAAGAAGAGATTGGCTTAAGGTTTGATTTAACAGTTCCGATGACAAGGATGTATATAAGCAGGCAGAAGTCCCTTTCAAAGCCTGTAAAATGGTTCTATATGACAAGGATGTGGCGCTACGAGCAGCCCCAGCAGGGAAGACTGAGGGAATTTTACCAGCTTGGGGTTGAGCTTTTCGGGTCTGATAAGGCTGAGGCAGACGCTGAAATAATCAGTATTGCTATAGAAACACTGAAAAGTCTGGGCCTAACAGAGAAAGATTTTTTTGTGAAGATAAATAACAGAAATCTCCTTGAAGGTTTGCTTGATTTTATCCCAAAAAATAAAATGCAGGAAGTTATGAGGCTTATAGACAAAAGCGAAAAGATAGGAAAGAAAAATTTTGAATTATCCTTGAAAGATTTGGGGCTAGATGCAAAAAAAGTAATGAAGATTTTAGAAACGAAAGACATAAAAAAAATAAAGCCAGAGAATGAAAAAGCAAAACAAGGCCTTGAAGAGCTCGCAAATGTTTTAAAATATCTGGATAAAAAATATGTTCAGATTGACTTATCAACCGCAAGAGGCCTAGCATATTACACAGGAACTGTATTTGAAATTTTTGACAAAAAGCAAAAATTCAGGGCTATATGTGGGGGCGGGAGATATGATAATTTGATTGAAAATTTTGGAGGATCTAAAGAGCCTGCCACTGGATTTGGTTTAGGCCTTGCTACATTAGAGCTATTATTAGAGGACAAAAACCTAACCCCAAAAATAGAGAAAGGTCCAGAATATTATATTGCTCCTGTAAATGAAAAAGTTTACAGGAAAGCTCTTGAGATAGCAGATAAGCTTAGGGAAAAATATAGTGTTGAGATTGACCTTATGTCAAGAAACCTAAGCAATCAATTTAAGTATGCTGATTCGATTTCCGCAAAAAATATCATAATTATAGGGGAAAAAGACCTTGCAAAAAACGAGGTTACAATTAGAGACTTAAAGACAGGAAAAGAAAAAAAGGTTAAGCTAAATCAGCTGTAAACTGATAAAGATTCATATATTTGGTTTTTAGCATTCCAAGATATAAAAGAATTTTCAGAATTCTTTATATTTAATTCAGAAGATATTAATCTGCATAAGTCTTTTTTCTCATCATCGTATGCAGCTCTTTTTATGCTGGAAACAAATTTTTTGTTTTCCTTCCTATATTTTTCCACCTCGGTTGTTCCAGCAACATCAATTACAAATTGATTCTCAAGAAAGATAAACTCCTTTTTAACAATCCCATCGCAAAAAAATACGTTTATGTATTTTTCAAGGTCGTATGTTTTATCCTTATGTTTTAAAAGATTCTTTTTTCCGTAGAAAATGAGAAACTGCTTTCCATTGTATTTAATCTCCTTCTCTTTCATAGAATCTGGATGTGCAACATCAAAATATTCTTCAGTCGGCATTTTAAAAGAAATTACAATGTTATATTTAAAGTTAATTGAAAAAGAAATCTTGAACTTTTTGTAAACTTTTGTTGTATCGATATTTATTTCTTCTTGTATTTATCTTGTTGTTACTATAGGCTTGTCCATTACAATAACAGTGTGCTCTGCCTGTGAAACTAAGCCGTGGTTTTTTTCAGGCAGTGGAGGATATTTTTTTATCGAGTCTATCTGCAATAATTCCCGTAAAGCAAAGCTAACTTTGAAAATAGGAAATTTTTTAGTTAGCCATCTTGTGGTAAAAGGCAGCCCTTCGAAATTCTCTATCTCCTTTAAAACATCTCGAGTTATTGGGCTTCTTACAGGCTTTTTTCTTACCAAAGAAAATATATTTGCCTTATCTGACTCATATATCATGCCAGATCCATTTGTTGCAAAAGGCTCTACAGCAACAACCTGCCCTTCAATAAGCTGGGTTTTGTCATTAGTGTTGAAGTTGGGTATCGTAGGCGGCCCGTGTATTACAAACCTGCCTAAGCCATGTCCTGAAAGATTTTTTATTGGAGAAAGCCCATATGGTGTTATTGAATTCTGTATTGCCTGTCCAATCTCGCCAAGAGTAATGCCTGGCCTGATTATATCTAATGCTTTTTCCAAAGCTTCTTTAGAAGCTTTTACAATATCTTCATTGTTTCCAAGATCGATAGTGCATGCAGTGTCAGCAACATATCCATCAACATGAACACCTATATCCAATTTGCAAAGATCTCCCTCATTAAATAAGGTTATATCATCAGGGTCAGCGCAGTTATGCGCTGCAATATCATTTATAGAAATCTGTGCTGGAAAAGCAAGCTTTCCCCCAAGCTTGAATATTTTAGCTTCAATCTTGTCCGATACCTCGAGCAAAGAAATTCCTGGCTTTATTAGAGATCTACCATAATCCCTCGCCTCTCTTGCAATACTTCCTGCTTTTATATAATTATCAAGTATCTCTTTTTCCATTAGAAAAAATAAAAGAAAATATTATATAAAACTTTTCAAATTCCAATGCATTTTTTTGTTCTTATAATATATTCAAGTCCATTAAGGCTCTTCTCGTCGTTATCTGTTATATAAACAAAATTCTTGTCGGGGCTATATTCCTTTAGTTCATCCAACAAGCAAATCTTATTGCTTGACTTGACATTTATCTTAGGCTCTCCTTTAAGCTTATTGCCTTCTATATCTATATAATTTGCTAGGATGTCTTCAACATGTATCCCCAATCTGTTAAAGTCCTCATTCATATCAATATAATACTCGATAAAAGGCTTCAAGTCTCTGCTTAAGAAGCTCATAGATATATAATCTGTATCCTCTAAATTATTATACTCCCTAATATAATTGATTAAATCTTTAAAATA
>PXDW01000016.1 GCA_003564925.1 Candidatus Woesearchaeota archaeon
TGGGCTGAGAAGATATAAATTGCTATCTTGACTTTATTTTTTCTAAATCCTTTTTCCCATATTAAGAAACCAGATATACCCATAAGTATAAATAATATAGTCCATACAGGTCCAAAAAGCCAGTTAGGGGGGCTAAATACAGGCTTAGCCAAAGAGGCGTACCAAGTGGCAATCTTGGGTGTTGTAAAGGCAGAACCAATAATTCCTGCTATAAGTGGAATTGTTATGAAGATGATTAATTTTACGTATTTATTTAATTTCATTACTAATAGATTATTATATTTGTTTATAAAATTTACTAACTAAACCCAAATATCTAGATTAGAATAAATTATCCAAAAAATCATACAAAACAAAACATTTATATTATAGGCTTGTTTATTATATTATTGGGGAGTAGTTATTAATAAGAATTATTAATGAAATATCATTAATATTTGGAAAATTGGAGGTGTTATACATGGCAAAACAAGTCTTTAACCCAGATGCTTTAAAGCAGAATATATCCGAATTAAAGGAAAAAATTCAGGTTTTAGAGAGTAATTTTAAGGAGAAAATGCAGGAAAAAACAAGGGAAATAAAAAGAAATGCTGAAAGAAAGATAGAAGATAATCCGTTACAATCTGTAGGTATAGCTTTTGGAGCTGGATTAGTTTTAGGAGCTTTAGCTGTTGCTTTGATGAGGAAAAAATGAATTTTTTAAATAGTATCATAGATGTTTACGAAAGTATAGGTAAGGTTAGTGAAAAAATAACTAATATCTTCAAAAACATTGATTCTATTATTGAATATAAGATAAGAAAATTTAAAAGAGTAATGGCTAAAATGCTTATAGAATTCACTTTTCTTGCTTTAGCCTTTATTTTCATATTAGCAGGAATAACTTTGTTCTTTTCAAGGTTTTTTTCACTTGATTTTGTATTGGTTGTAATGGGAATAATTTTATTGCTTATTGCTCTAATCATTAAAAAAGAATGTTAATGATGTGAAAAGGCTTTAGGAATATATTATAAAGGAAAAAAACATCTATTTTAGTTTTAAGCAAAAAATATAAAAAAGACAAAAATATAATGTTATATACTTGAATATATATTTTATAAAAGGGGGTGAAAATATGAAAAATAAATTTTTAATGTTAAAAATCACTTTTGCACTAGTTATTTTAACATTGATTACTTTTGTTGCTTCATGCGATTTAGTTACTGAGGAACAAAGATGTGTTGAAGCTGGAGGAGAATGGAGACAATTTTCTGATGCATGCGCAGATCTTTGCGAGTATAGAAGAGGAGAAGTTGATATGTGTGCTCAAGTTTTGACAATGAGCTGTGATTGCGGAGAAGGCATGTGCTGGACTGGATATGTATGCGAACCAATATAATTGCTTAATATTATTTTTTATTATTTTTTTAAAAAAGTAGATTTCTAGAATTAATGGAAACTTTAAAAAAAATCTTAATCAGAACTGATTAGAGAACTCACCCTAGTTAACTATTTATTTTTATTTCTTTTGCCAGTCATATCTTCTTAATTTGGAAGAATTGCCATAACCACAACTACTACAGGTTTTCTTTCTCATATGATACGTTCTACTGCCGCATCTTCTACATCTAATATGAGTCTTCTTGCCTGACTTTTTTCCCATAGAAGATGTTCCTTTTACCATTTTACTCTGGTGAGATTATTGTTATTGTGTCTCCCCTAATAAAAACAACACCAAGCTTTCTTTTCATAACAAGCTTACCTGTTTTCACTGATACTGTTTTTCCATCTATTTCCTTTTCAACTAACTCTTCAACATTTTCTTCAGCAGATTCTAGAACTACATTTATATGTATATCAAATGCCTTAAGTTTTCCTACATATTGTCTATTGTTTTTTAATTCAACAATTACTCTTTTGTCTCTTGCGTTGTTTAATGCATCTAAAGGTCTTGCAGCGTCCATATTTATACCCCCTAATAAAAACAAAACTATTGCTTGAAAATTATGATTAGTATATAAATGTTGTGCTTTTTTTGAATTAGTTTGTTTTCTTCATGTTAAAAGAATATCAAAAAGTTTATAAATAGAAGTTTTTTCTCAGAAATCATGGCAATCGACCAAGTTAGAAGCAAAAGAAAGGCCACTGGTGGAAGGTATAAATTTAAGGTAATTAAAAGAAAAAATAACCTTGGTAATGTTCCTACACTCACAAAATTAGGAGACAAGAAAAAAAAGACTATTAAGATCATAGGAGGCAATAAAAAGGAAAGGCTTCTGGAAGAAAACACAGCAAATTTATTAGATAAAAAAACAAATAAATTCATCAAAGCAAAAATAATACAGGTTATTAGAAACCCTGCAAACAGGCATTATATTAGAAGAAATATATTGACTAAAGGAACAATAATAAAGACAGATAAAGGCGAAGCAAAAATAACCAACAGGCCAGGCCAGGAAGGCGTGGTTAATGCTGTTTTGATATAATTCTAATATATTATCACTTAAAAGTTGTTACAAATAGAAATATTTATATAGTATAAAAACATAATATTCTTTGTGAATTTAAACAATAAATTATCAAAAATTGGATTGTATTTACTATCTAAAGAGGCTAAAGATGAGAGTCTGCCTTATTTATTGGTTGGCGGTTTGGCTGTACAAGCATATGCTTATAATCATTATAAAAAACAATTAAGACCAACCATAGATGCAGATATATCTGTTGAAAATATGGGATTTAAAAAATTTAAAAGAAGTTATGGTGAGAATTTTTCTAAACTGGCAAAGAATAAATTTGGATTAGGTTCTCATATAGAGAACAGCCATAATGGAAATACAATCAGATTAATTCAACACAACAAATACAATCAAAAGAATATGTTTTGGCTACATTTTAATAGGTATCAGCCTGAATTGTATGAAAAAATAAAAGAAAAAATAATCTACGATATAGAAAATAAAGCAGAGCTAATTAAGCTTCCTAATCTTGATATAACCAATGATTCAATTAAAACCAAATCTAAAATTTATGATGCTAATGATTTAGAATTAAGGGTTTTAGACTTTGAAGAAATATTAAGACATAAACTTGAAAAGATAAAAAATAAAACTAAACAATCAAAAAATAAATTAAGCAATGATTATGAAAATTTAAGAGACAAAATAATAAAAGAAGAGATGTCATTCAAGCCAAAAGGAAGTGTTCAGCCTTTATATGAGCAGATACTGAGAACTCATGCAACGAATGAAGATAATTACTATATAGAAAAAGACATATATGATTTTTTTCTTCTTAATAAAGTGCTTTCTTGATATTATAATAGAATTATAATATAAAATATAATATTACAGGAACTATTAGGCACCCCATTAAATGATTCTTGCCTATGCCTAAAGAAGATGCAATAATGCCTATTGATGTTGAGGTTGCTAAAACAATAAGCCCTATCCAGCCGGAAAAATAGAAAGTTAAAATTGTTATGAAGGAAAGTATTCCTATCACCAATAATTTATAATCAACCTTAACAATAAGTTTTGAGAAAATTTTTGATATTCGCAGAGCAAGAAAAACAGCAAAAGCCCCTGTTATTATTACAGCTGCCAAGTACAAAAAAAGCGTGCTCCTATTTAATTCCCCTATTAGCTTTGATATTACTATAACAGCTCCGTTTCTTGCTCTGTTTATTGAATATAATGTTACTAAACTAAGGGCCATGTTGACTGTATTTATGCCTCCGACAAGAATAAGAAACCCTTTCTCAGACATATTTCTTAAAAACTGAACAGCTATTATAGCAGCCTGGCTGCTTCCAAAGCCCGGCAAAAAAGAGGCCATAAATCCTACTGATGTTGCTCCTACAACGGCCTTTGTCATATCTTTTTT
Source organism: Candidatus Woesearchaeota archaeon (assembly GCA_003564925.1). Lineage (GTDB taxonomy): Archaea > Nanobdellota > Nanobdellia > Woesearchaeales > PXDW01 > PXDW01. The sequence goes on from PXDW01000016.1 coordinate 3,865, forward strand.
GTTTATATTTAGGGGCTTTTGTTCCTGCTTAGGTATTTTGTTATTGTCTTTTAGGCTGATAAGCAGTATGCTAAATCCAAAAAGCCCAGAAAGTAACGGGAATAACGGATCAGATAAATTTGGAAAATTCAACACAATTAATCCGAGTGTTCCTGCTATTGTAAACATGAAAAAGCTTCCCAACTTGTTCTTTTCTTTCAATATCATGAATGCCATTATGCCTACAAGCAAATACCCAATAGAATTTCTTATTATGGGATAAATAAGCTTTACTATGCTAATAAGGAGAGGGACTAATGCTATACAAAGAATCAGAGAAAAAAAGCTTCCAATTATAGTAAGCTTAACTGCATTGTGCCCCTCACCTTTTAGCAGCATTCGGTGTCCTGGTAAAACAGAAAGAGCTTGCGCCTCATTCGGAGCTCCCAGATATATGCTTGGTATTGAATCAAGAAAAGTGTGGGTTATAGCCATCCCGATTATAAACAATCCTAAAAAAACAGGGTTTATGAAATTTAAAAAAGCATTTGAAA
>PXDW01000080.1 GCA_003564925.1 Candidatus Woesearchaeota archaeon
ACATGACTATTGGTTCTGGCAGAGTTATATTTCAGCCAATGGAAAGAATAAACCATGCAATAAAAACAGGCGATTTTTTCAAAATTGGTGAATTTATCAATGCAATAGATAACTGCAAAAAAAATAAAACAAAACTTCATTTGATTGGGTTATTGCAAACAGAAGGTGTACATTCACTAAAAGAGCACTTGTATGCCTTGGTTGAATTATGCAAAAAAGAAAAATTCAAGGATGTTTATATCCATGTAATAACAGATGGAAGAGATGCTCCAGTAAATAACGGAATAAAGCATGTAAGAGAGCTATCCAAAAAACTTGAGCAGCTTGGATTTGGAAAAATAGCTACAATATCAGGAAGATATTATGCTATGGATAGGAATAGGAACTGGACTAGAACAAAAAAAGCCTATGACTGTATTGTAAAGGGCGTTCCTTATGAGAATTTTAATGATGCAATTAAGCAAATAAGACATTGCTATAAAAAAAATGAAACAGATGAGTTTATAAAGCCAAGAAAGGCTTTTTGGTATAAAGGAATGAATCAGAAGGATTCTGTAATTTTCTATAATTATAGGACAGACAGGCCAAGACAACTCACTAAAGCAATAACTGAAAAAAAATTTGATGCCTGGAAAAGAGAGCCATTAAAAGTATTTTATGTTGCTATGACTCAATATTATAAGCCAATGAATGCCAAAGTTGCTTTTAAGGATCAGAAGCTTGAAAATCTTTTAGGGGATGTTATTGCAAAATCAGGGCTTACGCAGCTTAGGATAAGCGAGACAGAGAAGTATGCACATGTAACTTTCTTTTTTAACGGTCAAAGGGAAACTCCGTGCAAAAATGAAACAAGGATATTAATACCTTCTCCAAAAGTTCCGACTTATGATTTAAAGCCTGAAATGAGCGCTTATAAAATAACCTCTACAGCAATAAAAAAAATAAACTCAAGAAAATTTGATTTTATGGTTGTAAACCTTGTTAATTGCGATATGGTTGGACATACAGGTAATATAGAAGCAATAAAAAAAGCAGTTTCTGTTGTTGATGAATGCTCAGGAAAAATTGTTGAATCTGGGCTTAAAAATAACTACACTTTGTTTGTGTTCGCTGACCACGGAAATGCTGAAGATGTTTCCTCAAAATGGGGCACATCACACACAACTAACCCAATTCCTCTTGTCTTAGTATCGAATAATGATAAGATTAAAAACTGCAAAATAAGAAAAAATTCAGGGCTCAGCGACATAGCGCCCACAGTTCTTGATATTTTAGGAATAAAAAAACCAAAAGAGATGAGTGGAAAAAGCATAATATTGTAAAAATATAAAATAAAGTATAAAAATAAATTATTAATTATGGTAAGAATCAACATTATAAATCCAAAATATTTGAGTGATCAGCATCTACTTGCTGAGTATTATGAAATACTTATGCTTTTTGGGTATGCAAAAAAATATCCTGAGCCAAAACAAATTCCTGAAAAGTATGTTCTTGGAAAAGGGCACATCAAATTCTTCAAAAATAAGCTGAGATATCTTGAAAAGAGGCATGAAGAAATAAGAGCTGAGATGAGTAAAAGGGGGTTTTCTCCTAAAATAAAGCCAGAATTAAAGGGGTATAAAAAAGAATTATTGAATGGATGGAGTCCTTCAAGGAATGACTTAAAAGCCATAAAAGAAAGAATAATCTACAAATTAAAATTAAAGCCTGATTTTTATAAATATTATGGCAATAAAAAATGTTTGAAATATCTTATAAATATGATAAAGAATGCTAAATGAAAAGTTTATATAGTAATTAAAGATTGTTATATCATGAAAATTTCAGAGCTTAAGCAAAAACTGAATCCAGATTTTTACAATATTGTATCAAAAGAATTTAAAGAATTAAGGCCATCTCAGGAAAAGGCAGTAAAAAAAGGCTTATTAGAAGGAAAAAATCTACTTATTTGCACTCCAACAGCCTCAGGAAAAACATTTATTGCAGAACTTGCTGCCCTATCAAGAATATACAACAATACTGGAAAAGCTATTTATATAGTTCCTTTAAAGGCGCTAGCAAATGAAAAATATAAAGAATTCAAAAAAAAATACAAAGATGTAAAGATCGGACTTAGTATTGGGGATTTTGACAGCTCTGACTCTTATCTTGAAAAATATGATTTTATAATAACAACTTCTGAAAAGCTTGATTCATTGATAAGGCATCGTTCCTCTTGGCTGCAACATACAGCAACAATAATAATAGATGAGATTCATTTATTAAATGATTATGGGAGGGGCCCTACATTAGAGATTACAATAACAATATTAAGAAAACTCTTAAAAAAAGCACAGTTTATAGGATTATCTGCGACAATAGGTAACCCAGAAGAGCTTGCAAAGTGGCTTGAAGCAGAGCTTATTATTGATGAATGGAGGCCTGTAGAGCTTAAAAAAGGGATTTATTTTAACGGAGAAATAGAATTCTGATATAAAAAATAAATAAAATAAAAAAGCTAATAAATTATAAAAAATAAAAACTAATTATCGACCCAAACTATATCCTCAAATTTATGCTTTGTTGCTATTAATATTATATCTACAATCCACCAAATCCATCCTAAAATTCCTAATGTAAAAAGTGTTATTAAGAGCTTTAGGACTCCCAAACCGATATGGCCCATTATAAATCTGTCAACACCAAAACTTCCGAAGAATATAGACATCAAAAGCACCAAAAGCCAGTTAACTTTTCTTTTTTCCATGGTATCACCTAAAATTTAAATTTATTTCCGTATTTTCCAATAATTGGAAGCTCCTTCATTTTTTTGTTTGCTGCATTTATTATTCCCATTATTAATAATATCAAAGGAACTGTCCAAGCCAACAGCCCAAAAACAGTTATTATTGGAGTAAAAACACCTAATACTATGTTTCCTGTATAAGTTATAAAAAAAAGGAATAGGTTAAAAAAACCTATAATTACAGAGAATGCAATGCCCCATATAAGGTAGAATATTAGAAAAATTGCTCCTTGCTGCGCATGAAATCTGCATAATTTTTCTTTTCTAAGCTTTTCATCAACAAAAAACCATATTATCCCTATAAGCAAATAACTTAGTATTGAACAAACAACAACATTATCATCTTTAGTAGCTTTGCTGTCTTTTTTTTTCATTTTTAACAACTTAATTAAGGTAATTAAACAACTATATAAACTTTATTATTAAAGTATGAATATGTTCTTAGAAAAATAATAAATTAATCATAGAATCAATAATAATGGAATAGAGATTATGGGCCTGCAGGGAGTCGAACCCTGATTAACTGGTCCGAAGCCAGCCGCACTTTTCGGCTATCACCCAGTCTCTTGTGGCAAAAGTATCCATTATGCTACAGGCCCAAGAATTAATTAATACATCTAGTATATAAAATTACCTAGAGAATCAAAATAATAAACAAAAAAGAACTACTGCAAAAGATTTTTAAAATACTCTATTCCCTGCCTTACTAATTGTATTGCTGGAGTCAACAATGTTAATAAAATCATTTTTTCTTGCCCAGAATTATTTCTATGGTTGAAACCCTTACTTCTTTGCCTTCATCAGTTTTAAAATCTTCTGAGTCTATCTTTATTTCTTTTATCTCTATTTTACTGTCCAAGAATCTCTTTGTTGCTACTTCTGCTACATCTACTGCTCTGCTGATGAACTTTCCTCTGGCCTTCACTATAACTTCCTTAGCATCTTTTGTTGTGAACTGCATTACAACGCCTGTAACATAGTTCATAAAAGGTTTTCCACCGACAAATATCGAATTGTCCTCTGTTGCCATTTTTATACCCCCTTATTCGCTTTAACCTGCCTAGTAACATAACCTGCTATTGTATTTCTAAGCTTTTTTGAAGATATTACTGCAACTTCCTCTACTATAGATTTATTCTCCTCAAAATTATCCTTAAACTTATCACTATGTTTTTCTACAATCTCATTGCTTATCCTTTTTATTAATGTAGTCTTTATTCTACCCATATAGTCAAAGAAATGAGGTTTAATTTATAAAGTTTATGAAATTATGCCAATTCAACTAAAATTTTTGCCCCGAGCTTAGAAGTTAGGTTATTTATATCTTTTTTAGGGTTAATTTCTACTATATCATATCCTTTTATATTCCTAAGTTTTTTCAATCTGCTTATAAAATAAAGAAAATCCCTTGAAGAGAGGCCTGCTGGCTCTATATATCCTGTTCCTGGGGCAAAAGCAGGGTCAATTACATCAATATCAATGGAAATATATAGGCTCTCAAACTGCCTTGCAATACCCATTACCATGTCACAAACCTCTTCTTTGCCTTCATTCATCAGCTCAGCCATAGAAAAATACCTTATTTTTTTATTTTTTACAAAA
>PXDW01000113.1 GCA_003564925.1 Candidatus Woesearchaeota archaeon
ATTGTGTATATAAGTCTCCATGCATTAGGCAGATCATATTTCCATAAGTTTGTTATTTCATATTTTTTAATATATTCTTTTGGCCAAATATTCTTGGGTATTTTTATACCTATAGTTGGTTTTTTCTTTAAATCATCTAAAGCTTTATTTATAAGATTGTAAAGAGTCTTGTCTTCAAATTTTCCTTCTTTCAGCAGCTCAAATTCCTTTTTTAGTTTTGCAGAAATAAATGCAACTAGCAATTCTTTACTCATCTTACAATCAGGCCTTCTGAGATTAACTTCTTTATTCTTTTAGGATTATAAGTCCACATTATGCACCCTTCTTTGTCTATTATTATCTTTCCTGATTCTTCTAAATAGTTCAATACTACCTGAAATGTTTGATACATCACCTTTTTAGGCAGTTTTTTCCACATCTGATATTTTCCAAATCCTTGGCTATTTTTTTGTATAGTCTTTTCTATCATGATAACTGTTTCAAGAGTCGGGATATGCAAAACATTCATTTCTTTCATATTATATATATTTATATAATAAGACATATTTAAAGTTTTTGTTTCTATTTTTTCTTTTGTAGACATTTTGTATATACATTGAAAAATTAATTTATATAGTTTGTTAGGATAATTAAATATTATCTAATAAAAGTGAATAATCTCTTTTTATGATAAATTGATTTCATGATAATTAGAATAAGATATAGAATTTATGTCGACCAAAAATAATATAAACACAGATTTTTTCTTAAGCATCATGATGCTTGTTGATGTTCATGCACATTTAGACCATGAGCTTTTTGAAGGAAAAGTACATCATATTATTGAGAATTCGAGAAAAAATAATGTCAAGGCTATTATAACAAACGGAATAAATCCTGAAACAAATAGGAAAACTCTTGAGCTGCAGGAAAAATACCAAGATATTGTTAAAGCAGCTCTTGGAATCTATCCTATAGATGCCTTAAATACAGAGATAAAAAGAGGAGACTATCCCTTAAAAAGCAATGAGTTTGATTTTGATGAAGAGATCGAGTTCATAAAAAAAAATAAAAGCAAAATAGTTGCTGTTGGCGAAATCGGACTTGACTATTTCTGGGATTCAACACACCATGAGCAGCAGAAAGATAATTTCAGAAAATTGCTGGAGCTGGCTGAAAAAATAAGAAAGGTGGTAATAGTTCATTCAAGAAAAGCCGAGGCAGACACTATTGAAGTACTTGAGCAGTACAAGATAAAAAAGGCTGTAATGCACTGCTTCTCCGGGAATTCTTCAATGGTTAAGAAAATCCAGGAAAATAATTGGTTTTTTACTATTCCATGTAATATTGTAAGAAGCGAGCATTTTCAGAGAATTGTCAAACTTACAGATTTAAGCAGGATATTAACGGAAACAGATGCCCCTTTTTTGAGCCCATTTAAAGATAGGATTAATGAGCCTTCTTTTATAATCGAAACAATAAAAAAAATTGCAGAGATTAAAAATATTGAGAAAGAAGAGGTTGCCAATAATATCTTTATGAATTATCAGAGCTTGTTTTTATGACTTTTTATTGATTGATATATTATATAGAAACATAAATAAATCTTTCCTGATTCCTTTATTGAATGCCGGATATAAAAAAAACAAGATACTATTCCCTAAAAATAGGAAACTTAAGCAAAGGATGTTCTTTATGTGTTAAGTGAAGAAAGCTGGTTCTGTATATAACTGGTTTGTGCAGAAGAAACTGCTATTACTGTCCTTTATCAGATAAAAGAAAGAACAAAGACAAGGCATGGGCGAATGAAAGGCTCATAAAAAATAAAGATGAAATGATAGAAGAGGCTCTTGATTCTAAAGCAACAGGCGCAGGAATAACTGGGGGAGATCCTTTAATAAGTCTTAAAAGGACTGTTGATTATGCTAAATATCTAAAGAAAAAATTCGGAGAAAGCTTTCACATCCACATATATTTCCCACTAGATTTAGTTAATAAAACAAACTTAGAAAAATTATACAAGTCAGGTATAGATGAAGTAAGGTTTCATCCGGATTTTGAAAATAAGAAAGAATGGAGCAGGATTTTTCTGGCAAAAAAATTTGACTGGAGTATTGGAGTAGAGATTCCTGTAATACCTGGCAAGGAAAAAGAGATTAAGCATCTTATTGATTTTATTGATGGCAAGATTGATTTTCTTAATCTTAATGAGCTTGAAGGTTCTGATACTAATGCCAATAAGCTTCTGGAAAAAGGCTTTACAACCAAAAACAGAACATCTTATGGGGTAAAAGGCTCTGAAGAGCTTGCAGTTAAGCTTTTGAATTACTGCTTAAGAAAAAAAATTAATGTTCATTACTGTACTGGAAAGCTTAAAGATAGGATTCAACTAGGCAACAGAATAAAGATAAGGGCATCCTCAGAAAAGAAAAAGTACGACAAGGTTACAAATGAAGGAATCTTGATAAGGGGAGCAATCTATCATGATAAAACCATACCTTCTTTTGGTTATAAAAAAAGAATTGAGCAGATAAAAAATAATAAAAAAGAGTACAAAGAAATTATAAAAGATTTGGAAAAAATAATAAAAGAAATAAAATCCCGGAATAATCTGAAACCAGAAAGTATTGAGCTGGATAAGGAAAAGCTAAGAATCCTTACCTCTTTGCCCATAATAAAAAAAGTTTCTAAAACAATAAAAAATAAATGTGCTATTGTCGAGGAATATCCAACTTCTGATAAAATGGAGGTCGAATTGGATTTTATAAACTGATCTTAACAAAAAACTATTTAAACTAATTGCTTATTTTTATAATTTTAATGGAAACAATAGTAATATCTTTGGGAGGCTCTATCATTGTTCCTGATGAGATAGATTATGAAATTCTTAAAAGATTCAAAAAGCTGATTGAGGAATATATCAATAAAGGATTCAGGTTTCTCATCATTGTTGGCGGGGGCCATACTGCAAGAAAATACCAAAGAGCAGCATCTAAAATTTGGGGAATAGACGACGAGGACCTGGATTGGATAGGAATTCACTCTACAAGGATAAATGCACATCTTCTTAGGACAATATTTAAAAAAAATGCTTTCAGCAAAGTAATAAAAGATCCGACTGAAGAAATCGAAACAGATAAAAAGATAATCATAGCTTCAGGCTGGAAGCCCGGATGGAGCACGGATTATGATGCTGTCTTGCTCGCAAAAAACCTCCGATGCTCTGAAATAATAAATTTAAGCAATATAGATTATGTTTTTGACAAAGATCCAAAGATGAATAAAGATGCAAAAGCATTGAATCACATTTCCTGGAAGGATTTCAGGAAAATAGTCGGAGAAAATTGGGATCCTGGATTAAATGTTCCTTTTGACCCTATAGCCACGAAAGAAGCCGAAAAGTTGAATCTGAAAGTAATAATAGCTAACGGAAAAAATCTTGATAATTTAAGAAATATTCTTGAAAACAAAGAATTTACAGGAACTATAATCAAAAATCAATAAATTAATATAGTATCAAGCTTATTTTTCTTTATATGAAAAAAAGAGGGACCACGCATGTTGATTGGACTATAAGCTTAGCTTTTTTTCTTATGTATATTATATGGTTTTTCTTTTTTGTTAGGCCTAATTTTTTTCCCGATGAAACCCAACTTTCACTAATAAGGCATATCGAAACAAACTTTAAGAGTGACTATACCTGGACAATAAATAAGCTTCCTTTAATGATAAGGACAAATGTTAGCAATAGTCATGAGCCGATAATTGCTGATTTTCCATATCCATGGAGCCCTGAAAAAACCTTTGTTCCTGGAATTGGGGAATTTATTCTTGATAATGGAAAGATAATATTTTTGGGAAATGTGAAAACAGGAACAAACTTATTTTGGATGCTTAATTCAATGGAGAACTACACTTCATACAGCTATTTGAAAACCCTCAATGCAAATCAGGATTCTGCTGCATCCGGTCTTTTGAAGGTAGTTTTTAACAACAATATTTATACCGAGATTTACTATAATGATGCGATAAGGGTCAACCAAACATCTATAAGAATTAACAATGAAGCTTTAGATATAAGGAATAATTATACAGATATAAGAGATTCTCTAGCAATATACAGAACAGAGACAATTGCAGCAAACCACACAAGCTATGTTTTTGCTGAAAATTCTTTTCTTTACAACTACTTTAATTTGAACAGGTTGGGAAATTATTATGCTTCTATTGTTATGAGTCTTCATAGGTACACTGATTATTTTTCATCTAACCTTTATTATGGCAATATAAATTATAGTAATCCGGGATGCACTCAATTTTATGGAGATAGAATAACTTTTTATGACGCAAATGGTGTAACTTTTCTCTTCAGTAATATAACCTCTATAAGATTCTGCTATGATAATAATATTATAAACCTTAATATTTCTTTTCCCCTTAAATCAGAAACCTTTTACAAGCTGTTTTTTCATGAAGGTAATTTTACCAGTATAGAGCCAAATAGGTATGAATACTATTTTGGATCTGTCGAGAGACAAAAAGGCCTTTATTTAGAAAAGATCAAAAATATTGATTATGAAGACTTAAGGAGGCGGTGGAAAATTCCCATGACAAAAGAATTTAAGATAACAGTATGGAATACAACTTATATAGATTTGACAAAAAGGGCAAATTATACTTTAGCAGAAATAGGATTTTTAAGAGGCACTACTAAAGATGTTACAGCTTCTGAATGGAATGATTTCATTGTTTCAAAATACGGCAAACTCGAAGAGGCTGTTGTAAATATAAAAACATGGTAAAAATAAAAGAAATGGCAAAATCAAAAAAAGCATATATGAAAACCCTTGAAGTCCTTTTTGCAATAATAGTTACAACTTTGTTTATTGTTATACTTATTCCTGGAAGGGATATTTCAGAGCAAGATGAAGAAAAGCTTTTCGTGATGGACACCATGATTAATAATCCATTATTTAGGCAAGGAGTTATAAATCTTGCGGATGGTTGCTACGATTCCTCTAATCCAAATATTCTGACAAACGCTTTGGATAAGGCGATACCGGAAGTTTATATTTATAATGTATGCATAAATACAAGAAAGACTGATTTTCCAGAAAAGAGAGTAATAGTTGAAACAGGATTCATAACAGGCAATATGACTGATTTTTTTCATAAGGAAATATGGCTTTACTATTGGATAAAGTGATTTTTTATACGCAATATTTTTATAGTATTATTATTTAATGATGGGGAGGTGCCAAAATGGAGATTAAGGTCGACACAAAAAAAGACACAAAAGATGATATAAAAAAGGTTATTGATTTTCTTCAAAAATTTATTCAGGAAGGAGAACAGCAAGATTTCGATCTTGGAGTTTCAGATGGGGCTTTCAACATTTTCAATGAGGAAGAAAATCCCCAAGATAATCAGGAAAGCAAGAAAGAAGAGAAGCCTGAAGACAAAATAAAGATAATAGAGTATTAAATTGTAATTTTAAAATGAAAGATGATTATATAAAAAAACATTTGAAGATAGAGTTTGAAGAGCTGGAGAAAATAGAAAAGTGTCTTAATAAATTAAAAGAAAAGATAGTTGATAAAACCCCGAGCCATTTTTCCATGAGGGTTGTTTTCAATGCCTTTTTTGGCTCATTGCTTTTCGGTTTGACATTTATTTTAAAGGGAGGGCTTATAACAACAGCGCTGAAGCTCAATAATATCCATATTTTTCTCATAATAATAAGCAGTGTAGCAATTATCTTAGGAGAGATTTATTTCTTAGGGTACAGCAGAATAAAGGATAAAAGGGAAAGAAGACCTGGCCAGTTTATAATAAAAAGGTTTTTTACCTTATTCATTGTTTCTATAGGAGTTGCTTTCTTTTTGGTTTATATATTTGGAATAAACACCCAAGTAGATAAATTCGATGATGTTATAAGGATCGTTATAATGACAATGATGCCTTGTGCAGTCGGATCTGGTTTCTCAAACTTGTTCAAAGAATAAAAATGAAGTATAAAATAATTGACAAGATAACAAGCGATGTAATGTTTGAAGTCTATGGAAAAGACAAGAAAGAGCTTTTTGAGAATGCTGCCGAAGCCCTGTTCAGTATCATATCAGAAATAGATATGGTTAAGCCAGAGAAAAAGGAAAAAATAAAAGTAAAAGGGAAAGATGTAAAGGATTTGTTCTATAATTGGCTGCAGGAGCTGATAGCGAGGGTTGACATAGAAGAGATGTTTTTCTCAAAGTTTGAAATAATAAAAATTTCTGATAAAGAGATAGATGCACACATATTTGGGGAAACAATAAGCAAGAAAAAATCAGGTACGGTTGTAAAGGCTGTTACATATTTTAATTTTGATATAGAGAAAACGGATAAAGGCTATAAGGCAGTTTATTCTGTTGATATTTAATTTATTACATCATTTGTTTATCAGACTTATTATAAAATTTAACATAAAATATATAAACTAGAAAGATAATTATATTTAGGACTAAGAGGAGATATTAGATAAAATTTATTGAAATGAAAAAAGCCCAGTTAACCATTTTTATGATATTAGGGTTTGTAATATTGGTTAGTTTTGGGTTCATATTTATAATTTCTACAGACCAAAAGATCGAAACACCATATCCTTTAAGCCTTGAACAAGAGAAGATAGAGATCTCTTTAAAGACAGAAGAATGCATAAAGATACAAGCCAAAGAAGCAATCAATTTATATGGGATTGACGCCTCTTCAAATAAAGAGATAGCTCAATATATTGAGAAAAACCTTCAGGCTTGCGCTAATCCATCATTATGGGAAGAGAAAGGTTTAGATATTGAAGAGGGCACAATACAATCAGAATCCTTGGTCTCCGTAAATTCTATGCTTATAAGGGTAAAATATCCTGTAAGGCTTGAAAAGGAAAAAATTGCAACAGAAACTTCTGATTACTTCTATTCATTAAAAGTAAAGGAAAATAGGACACTGCCTGTTGATATGCACGGCTTTATGGTAAGGGACAGCATTTTTGAGATGGAAGAGCTCGGAGCAAAACTTGAAATAAAAAGAGAAACTTTTGTTAAAGACCTTTCTAATTTAAAAAAAGGCGATGAAAGTCTGCCAAACGCTGAATATATATATTTTGAGGCAAGAAGTAATAAAATAGTTGATAATATGGACCTGCCTGTTTCAAATTTAATTTATAATTTAGGATTCAATGATACATGGTTTTATCCTGCTGCAAGGCTCACTTTAAGCTACAGAAATATAAAATCAGATGTAAAAGAAGATGACTTAAGGATACTTTACTATAGCTATTTTCTGGATGAATGGATTGAGCTAAAAACAGACATAGATAAAAATGAAAAAACACTAAGCGCCGATATCTATCATCTAACTCCTTTTGCTATTGGAACAAAAAGCCAGATAAAAGAGGATTTTTCTGTATATTACAACAAACAAGAGTCAGGGATGGGACAGATAACAGGAGAAGTTATTCTTAATCAAGATTTACAAGCTCCAAGCGAATCGCAGATTGAAGATATAAAAAAAGAAATAAAGGAGAAATTTACAAATGCGCCTTGCGATAATAGCGGACTTCCTGATGCTCAATGCACAATGTTTTACTGCAATGCTTATCTAAAAGGCTTTCCAACAGAAAGGTGCTATAAGTTTCAAAAAACAGATGTAACAAAACAGCAATGTCCAGGAAACAAAATATTAGTTCCGTGGCACTGCCCTGGAGATAATAGTGTAAGATGCTGTGTAAGGCCTGAAGTCTTTCATGCAACAAAACAACTTGCTGAGCAAAGCGACTCTATTCCTCCAAATTCATTGTTTGGAATATTAAACAGCTATGATTCAATGAGTAATGAGCAAAAAATTAATTATATTCTTTCTAGAATAGAGGGCGGAAAATTTTTAGAATTAGAGAAAAATGAAGCTTTCATGCTTTCTACAATGGCTGGAGAATTAATAAAAGAGATAACAGATAATAATGAACAATCAAAATTCGAAAGAAATAAATTGAGAAGGTTAGCCATTGCTGTAAATCTGGTTAAGCATCGTTTGATTAGAATAGAAAATGATGAAATAAAAAATAGAATTTCAAATCAAAATATGCCAGGATATCTTTGGAATGGTGGAAACACAAATGTTACAAAATATTATACTTCTTATGAGGGTGATTTCGGAGGTGATTGGGCAACATTTGCTAAAGATGTTAGAATGCAAGGCAGCGGTGTTGGTATTAATAAAGACAGGGTTTACAGGTATAACACTATAAAAGAATTAAAGGAAGCTAGCCCTTCTATCCCTTGTTTTGGTATTTCCTGTAATGGAATAACTGCTAGTGGAACACCTCCAATTGTAGGGAGGACAATTGCAGTTCCAAGAGGAATTTTCGGACAGAATGTATATGTTGATTTCGGGGCAGATTATAGAGAATGGAACGGGTGCTATAAGGGAGAAGATGTTGGAGGTGCAATTGTAGGAAACCATATCGATTTCTATTCTGGAGTGGGAAAGAGCGAACTTGCAAGTGTAAGAATACCTGGAAATGCAAATGTATATATAGGCTGTTAAATAAATTTAAAAACAAAATTATCCATTAAATATATAAAACAATACTTTTTCTATGATTTTATGAAAGAAAAACTAAAGAAGATAAATGATTATGAATGGCTTCTTCCCAAAGAATCAAGAAAAGGAATGAATACTGATGCATTGCTGGTTGCTTCTAAGGAAGTTATAGATGCAATGGAAGACGAGGCCATCTCACAATTAACCAATGTTTCTATGCTTCCTGGTGTTATAAACCCGGTTGCAGGAATGCCGGATATGCATATAGGATATGGGTTACCAATGGGAGCTGTAGGAGTTTTTGATGAAAAAGAAGGAATCATTTCTTCTGGCATGACTGGATTTGATATCAATTGCGGCATTAATGTAGTAAGAACTAACTTGAGTCATGATGATGTAAAAGACAAAATGAAAGAGCTTATAGCAGCTTTGTTCAAAAATATTCCTTGCGGTGTCGGAAGCAAGGGAAAAATAAGATTGGATGAAAAGCAGCTTGATGAAGTTTTAACAAAAGGAGCGAAATGGGCTGTTGACAATGGCTATGGAACAAAAGAAGATTTGGAAAACATGGAAGAAAATGGCTGCATGGGAGGGGCAGAACCAAATAAGATTTCAGAAACAGCAAGAAAAAGAGGCAAGCCGCAATTAGGAACCTTGGGAGCGGGAAACCACTTTTTGGAGATACAGAAAATAAGCAATATATACGATGAGGAAGCAGCAAAAAAATGGGGCTTGGAAAAAGGCAAAATCCTTATAATGATCCATTCAGGATCAAGAGGGCTGGGCCATCAAATAGCTTCGGATTATTTGAAAATACATGGAGATGCAGCCAAAAAATATAATATAGATTTGCCGGATCCGCAACTAGTATGTGCTCCAGCCTCAAGCAAAGAAGGTCAGGATTACCATAAGGCCATGAAATGCGGAGTAAATTATGCTTTCTGCAACAGGCTTATAATGACCCAATGGGTAAGGGAAACTTTCGAGCAGGTCTTTAAGAAAGACTGGAAAAGTATGAATATGAAAACTGTATATGGAATTGCCCACAATATATGCAAGTTAGAGGAGCACATTGTTGATGGAAAAAAGAAAAAGGTTTATGTTCATAGGAAAGGTGCTACAAGAAGCTTTCCAGGACTTCCTGTATTGATAGCCGGCTCAATGGGAACTGCTTCTTATATATTAAAAGGGACTGAGGAAGCTATGAAAAAAACCTTTGGAAGCACATGCCACGGAGCAGGAAGGTCATTGTCAAGAAATGCGGCAATAAAAAAATTCTGGGGGGAAAGTATTAAAAAAGAGCTTGCAGAAAAGGGAATAGTATCCCAATCAACAACCCCAAAAGTGTTGGCTGAAGAAGCTCCGCTTGCTTACAAGGATGTTGAGATTGTTGTAGAAAGTGTTCATAAAGCAGGAATTTCATTAAAAGTTGCAAGAATGATACCTCTTGGTGTAATAAAAGGCTAGCTTTTTAGTTTTAAATCTCTATAGTTTTAAACCTCTATAATCTTTCCTTTTTTTCCAACATTTATAATTTTTGTTTTTCCAATCATCTCTTCTATGCCCTCTGCCTCATGGACATGGCTGCATAATAATATATTCGGCTTAAATTTTTCAACAGCTTTTTTTACCCCTGAGCTGCCTTTGAAAAAATCAGTGAATTTTTCCATCTTTGTCTCTGATGGATGCACATGCGTAACCATTATTTTTTTCTTCATATCTTTTAGTATGTCGTTGCCTTTCTTTAGGATATCATATATTTCGTTTTCTTTCAAACTATGGAGACCTATATTTGCCCCTCCGGCCCCAAATAATCCAACATCCCCAAACTTTATTGAATAGCCGTGAAGATTTGTTGCGCCGTAAAGCTCTGCAAGAAAATCAGCTGTAGCTACGCTTTCATGATTGCCAGGTATCAAAATAACTTTCTTATTCTTTTTTATGAAAGGTCCGATAAGATTTTTTGTACTCTTCTCTGCAAAAGTTATGTCTCCGCATAGTATTACTAAATCAACATTTTCCTTTTCAGCCTTATTAGCAAGTTTTTTAGCTAAGCCTGTATCTCCGTGTATGTCTCCGCTTGCAAGAATCCTCAGTTTTTTGCTCATTTTCTTTTTGT
Source organism: Candidatus Woesearchaeota archaeon (assembly GCA_003564925.1). GTDB lineage: Archaea > Nanobdellota > Nanobdellia > Woesearchaeales > PXDW01 > PXDW01. The sequence continues at coordinate 10,673 of PXDW01000113.1, forward strand.
TCTTTTTATTTTAATCCTTGTAATATCAATCAATTCAGATGGCCTACCTTTTTTCTCGCCTTCATATATAATATATTCTGTTTTTGATTTTATTTTTTCATCAAGATCTTCTAAAGAAGTCATAAAATTTCCTCCTGTTACATTTGCTGAAGTAGTTACAATAGGCATATTAAGATCTGATACAACATCTGTAAACCAATGCTTAGGAATCCTTATTCCTAGGGTTGGCATTGAATTGTTTACATTTTCAGCGATAGCATTTCTATTTTTTAATTTCAATATTAAGGTGTATGGCCCTGGGAGTTTTTCAATCCATTTTGAAGCCTGTCTTGAGACATTACAGTTTTTATATATCCATGCTTTTGAAGGGGCTATAACAGAAAAAGGCTGGTCCTTTCTTTCTTTTATATCTCTTAATCTTGCAACAAGGTCTTCCCTTAATGCATTGCATCCGAGACCATAAATTGTATCTGTAGGATAAATAAATATTGAGTTTTCAAGCATATTCAATACTCTTTCTTTATTCAAATCAATTTCTTCTTTTATAAATAGTCTCATAGAACTAAGTAATAGAAATAACTTTATATATATTATGTTTTAAGGCGAAAATTAAAGATTCTTTAAATTATCTTTTCTTATTCTCTGCTGCCAAAGAAATAATTGTAAAAAATCAATCTTTGCCTTGTATTCTTCCCATACCATAAATTCTTTTCTAAATAATCTCAGCATATTAGCACCTCTTTTGTATTCTTCCTTATTTGCTCAAAAAACAAACTTTCAATTGCCTTGTTGCTTAAATCCATATTAACACCTCTTTATTAATTTTTTAAAATAAAAAAAAGGCAGGAACTTTTTTTAGAATTCTCCTGCCTTTGGCCCAAAAAACATCACGGGGAATGATATCTATAATGATGAAATTAATGCTTTATATACCCCACGCAAGAATGTCCAGTGCATATAAAATAAAAAAAAGACGATAGAACTATGTCCAGTGCATAAACTAATTTTTTATTATTTTATTATAAGACTTTCATATATTTTCTTAACAAATTTTTTATATTTAAATCTTTTCTAGAAATCTGTAAGCTTTTTTTCCTGGTAGGAAACCATTGTTGTTGTTCCTTCTTTTCCGCCAAGAACTTTTGATGTTGATATAAACTTGTTTTCTTCAAGCTTTTTTATTTTTCTTTGGAATGTCTTATAAACTCCTTTGCCTTTATTCTCGTGATATATCTTGTAAAGCTCACCTATCTTTTTTCCGGAGTTGTTTTTTATAATTCCTAAAATCATCTGCTCTTCATCATCCAGCTCTTCTTTTTTCTTTATCTTAAATTCATCAAGTTTTGAGATAGCTTTTTGGACATCAATTTTTGTTATTGTTTTTGAAGACCTTTCTTCAGCTATATTTCCAGCTTCTTTAAGTATGTAAAGGCCTGATCTAATGTCTCCAATATCAGCTGTTTTTTCTGCTGCAAAATTAAAACCAGTTTCCTCCCATACCCCATCAACAAAAGCGTATTTTAGCCTTTGATTCAATATTCCTTTAATCTCTTCTGCATTATATTTTCTGAACTCAAGAAATTCAAGAGCGAGCCTTGACCTTATCCTATCATCTAGATCAATAACCCAGTCCTTGAAGTTTGTTACGAGCAGAATAGTTTTTCTGTAAATGTTTTCAATAAGAAAATAAATAAAGTCAAAGTCTTCAACTTTATCAGCTTCGTCAAAGCAAAAAACAGCAGACTTCTTATTAAGAATCTTCTTTACAACAGCCAAGAGCTCATTTGTTTTTTTATTTTGGGTAAACCTATATCCCAGACTTTCACAGATTTCAATTATTATCTTATATGTTGTGTTTTTTTGCCAGCAGTTAATATATATCGGGTATATTTCATCTGTCTCTTCTTCAAGCTCTTTAAAAAGATGTTTTACAGCTACTGTCTTTCCAACACCAGGAGAGCCATGTATAAGCAAGTTTTTGCCGTTTCTTTCATGCAGAAGAGGTTTTATGCAGGAAGCTATATATCTTTGCTCATTTTCTCTATAAGGAACTATCTTTGGTATGTAATCATAGTCTAATGCAACACTATCTTTAAACAAAGACTCAGAATCCCTAAGCATATCTTTAAATAATGACATAAAAAAAAGTAATTAAAAACCGTTTAAATAGTTTTTCTTATTTTTTCTTCTTTTTTGTTGTTTTTGAACTTCCGCAGCAACCCACAATAATCACCTCCTGTATGTAATAATCCAGATATCTTGTTTGTTTATATAATTTATTGTTTATTATTGTTTATATAATTTTATTATCATTATTTATATAATTTTATTTCAGCTTTGTTCCGCAGTTCTGGCAGTAATTTGCGCTAGAGTAATGCCTAAGCCCGCATTTTGAGCATGAGACAACATTATCTGGCTGTTGTTGGTTATTGTTATATCTTTTATACTCGTTCTTTGGCTCTATTTTTGAAGATCCAAGCAGTTTTTTAGTCAATGAATTTTTAGCTATTTTGATTATTCCCCAAAGTATAAATCCTGCTCCTGTATAAAAGAATAGATCCATACCTGCCCTTTTAGAAACAAGACTAACTATAACACCTACAACAATGAATATCATGCCGGGTATTTCCATCTTACCTCTTTTTTGGTTTTGGCTTTATTAACTTCTTTCCGCCCATATACTTCTGCAAAACAGCAGGTATCTTGACAGAACCGTCTTTTTGCTGGTAATTTTCTAAAATTGCTGCAAGGGCCCTTCCTGTTGCTATCTCTGTGCTGTTCAATGTATACACTATTTTTCTTTCATTAGAGTCATCATATTTTATATTAAGCCTTCTCGCCTGGTAATCTGTGCAGTTGCTGCATGAAACAACTTCCCTGTAAGTGTTCTGTACAGGAAACCAAACTTCAATATCATACTTTTTAGCTGCTACAGTACCTATATCTCCCGTGCATATGTTAACTATCCTGTAATGCAGTTTTAGCTTTTTAAAAATATCTTCAGCGTTCTTAAGAAGCTCTTCATGAATTTTCCATGAGTCTTCTTCTTTGCAAAAAACAAACTGTTCAATCTTGTTGAATTGATGAACTCTGAAGATTCCTTTTGTGTCTTTTCCATGCGCTCCTGCTTCCTTTCTGAAACATGCTGATATTCCCGCGTATTTCAATGGCAGGCTTTTTATATCGATTATTTCGTTCATGTGCATGGCTGCTATCGGATGCTCGCTTGTAGCAATCAAGTATAAATCTTCATTTTCTATCTTATAAAGAACATCTTTAAAATCTCCTAAATCTGTTACACCTTCGTAAGGCTTTTTTCTTATCATAAAAGGCGGCTCTATAGGAACAAATCCTTTTTCAATAAGCATCTCCAAAGCTATTTGCTTTAAAGCTAAGTCCATCATAACCAATTCATTTTTTGCATAGTAAAATCTTGCTCCCGAAACTTTTGCAGCCCTTTCTAAATCAACCAGATCTAAATCCTCAACAAGATCTACATGGCTCTTTAGCTTGAAATCAAAGCTAGGCTTTTCACCCTCTTTTTTTATTATCTTATTTTCTTCTTCTGATGCTCCTATCGGAACTGTCTCATGCAATATATTTGGTATTTTCAAAAGCAGCCCATTAATCTCAGATTTTAGTTTTTTTGTATTTTCCTCTAGCTGCTCTATTTTTTCTGGCAGAAGCTTGGCAAGCTTTAGCTTATCTCCCAAATTTTTTCCTTGTTTTTTTAATTCTGCTATTTCTCTTGTAAGTACATTTTTTTGGGCCTTTAGCTTTTCCAAATCCTGAAGATTGCATCTCCATTCATTGTCTTTCTTTACCAAAAGGTCAAACTTTTTTAAAATTTCAGGACTATCCCTTTTCTCGAGATTTTTTCTTACTTCTTCTGTTTTTTCCCTTATAAGCCTAATGTCAAGCATAGTCAATATTGAGAACCCGAATATATTTAAAGGTTTCTAAATTAATTGGAATAATGGTTAACTTTAAAAATAAGCTAGTTTTTTTCTAATTATGGCAGTAAATATAAAGGACTTCAATCAATGCAATTCTGATTTGGAGAATCTAATTTCTAAATATCATAACATGGTTTCAGAAAAAAAAATTAATCCAAAATTTTTATTTCCTTATGGCCCTTCTTTGGACGAATTGCCGATTGATGAAAATGAAAATTTCTTAATTGCTTTAGAGAAAGAATCTATTGTTGGGATTGCAACTTATAAAGAGATGAACAATATCGGTTATTCAAAACCGAATCCAAAAAAAAGATTTATAGAAATTACATGTATAGAATCTTTTAAAAAAGGAATCGGAACGTCCTTGATTGAAAATCTCAAAAGTAAAAAATCTGATGGCCTATTTGGTTATTGTGATAAAGAAGTTACAGGATTTTTTGAAAAAAATAATTTTATAGCAACAAAAGATATTCCAACCGACCATTTATATATGGTAGTTTATAATGCGCATTAAGTTTATAATGCTTTAGAAATTATATCTTAATCTCTATCTTTTCCCCTTTGTTTACTGCGTCTACAAGAATTTTTCCAACCTTGCTGGCTTTATTTATTTTCAGAATGTTTTTTTTGCCCACTCTTGATGAAGCTATGTATTGCCCATTGAGGTAGATATCAACCTCTTCTCTTGCATAATTCTCAACAAGCATAAACTGCACATATTTTTTTGTGATCTGCGAGCTGAAGCTCAAAATTTCCTTTCTTTCTTCTGTTGCTCTATTCTCTTCCAAAGGCTCGACATCTATTCTGATTCCCAGCTTTTTTTCAAGCTTGTCGATATTGCTTCCGCTTTTCCCTATAATCCTTGCTATATCTCTTTCAGGAACAAAGACCTTGCACCTATTATCAGAGATTAATTCAACTTTTGCGTTTGGGGAATATTTCAAAAAGGCTGTCTGCAATGATTCTGATGCTATCCTTTTTGCAGGACTGCAAGATGATTTTTCTTCAGAGATTGGGACAACAACAGTCTCTTCGCCATATGAGTATATCTCAAATTCTATTTTTCCTGTAGAGAAATCAGATACAGTTACAACAGGCCTTGCCAAATCTGCTTCTGTCATGCCTGCAGGTACCTTTACCTGCATGAGAACAGAGTAAACCTTTTCAACCCCTCCATTTTTTATAAAAATGACTGTGTCAATTATCTGCGGAATAACTCCTAAGTCTATTCTTCCTATAAATCTCTGGATCGCATCTACAGGGTTTGTTGCATGGACAACTCCAACCATCCCAACTCCACTAAGCCTTAAGTCCGCGAAAAGCCTGAAATCCTGGGTATTCCTCATTTCATCAAATATTGTGTAATCTGGCCTGCTCAAAAGGAGAACATCATGAACTTCTTCAGCAGAGCCGTGTGAAATTGCATACTGGGTTACATTTTCAGGCAAAGCAAGGTCTCTGGGAGCCTCAACTGTCTTAACAATCTTTTTCTGCGAAGCATAATGTTCAGCAAGAGCCTGGGCAAATGTTGATTTTCCATGGCCTGGAGCCCCAGATATTAATATTCCTTCTGCCTGCTCTTTTATCCTTTTGTCTAGTTTTTCAGCAAGCTTATAATCTTTCAGCTTAAGCTTTTTTACAGGCCTAACAGCTGTAATTTCATACCCATCTGCAAAAGGTGGCCTGGTAATTACTATTCTATAGTTTCCCAGCTGAACAATTGTAGAGCCCCTTCTTTCAAGCTCAATAAAACCATCTTGCCTTATGCTTGTTTCTTCTATTATTTCTTTTGATATCTCTCTGACTTCTTCCCTGGTCATTTCATTTTTACAAACTTCTTCAAATTTCCATTTTCCTGGAACCCCTTTCTTTGCAAATACTTTCACTCCTTCCATAATATGTACACTCATTGTATTTTTATCAAAAAATTTTTCAAGCTTAAGCTTTTTTTATGTAATATCTATATCAATAAATATAATATCTATTCCCTTTGCTTCCGCAACAAGACCTTGAACCTTATCAGCTGTCATAAGGACCGCTTTTTCTTCTGAAGCTAGGCATCTTATCAAAGAATCAATCTCTCCAGATTTTGCATATTTTATTTCAAAATCTTTGGGTCGAGAGCCTTTGAATGAAAGCTTAAATTTCTTCTTTTTCTCTAGCTCTTTTAGTTTTTTTATTTCCTCTAATCCCAAATAGCCTGTTTCCCTGCCTTTATTGGCCTGCGATTCAAGCTCTGCAAGAACAGCCTCATGAATAATAAGCTCTTTAAACTTTAACTCTTTTTTTTCAAATTTTTTTGTTATTATGCCTTCAATTATTACAGAAGTATCAGGAACTATTTTGGTTATTGTTTTCATATAAATTTAGAAAAAAGGCAGATATATAAATTTAACTGAATAAATTATTTATCTTATGGCTTATCTGGTTTAAGAAAATCATAATTTTTTGAATAAAGCTCGGCTCATTAAGCATTATAATCACTTTATCTTCTGTTTTATAGGTATCTATATGGTCATTATATCTTACTAATATTCTTATTATATTGCTGTTCAGCTTTAAGTCTGAACCCTTAATCCTAAATTTGTATAATCTGGTAGAATCTAGTTCGTCCAGTGACCATTTCTGCTCTATAGAATTTATAACCATTATTATTTCAACATTTTTTGGGATTGCAAATGAATCTTTTTCAATCTCAAACTCAACAAAAAAACTTTCCTCAAAATCAACTTTTTCAGGGCTTTTTATATTTTTTATAAGTATAGAGGGTTTGTCTAGAGCCAAAACATTTAATTTATATGACCTCGAAATATCATCATTTTTTGCAACTACCAGGAAAGTGTTATGCCCTTCTTTATCAAAATTTTTTTGAAAGATAATATGCTTTTCTTGCATTATTGGCAGATCTATGATTGAGCATTGATTTTCAAGACAGACTTCAATATTCTTAAGGTTTAAGTTGCCGTTATTTTTTATACTGCAATTTATCTCCAGGGTTTGGTTAAGGTGAATCTTATCTTCTGATTCACATCTTAAATTTATATTGCTTGAGTAAACCTTCTCAGATTCTTCCTGCCTCTGATCAAGTATATCGTTTATATCTTCCTTTCCAAAAATTGACTTAGCATAAGAAGACTTAAACTCAAGCTTATAGGTTTGGTTTCTTATTGTTGATATCACCAATGGAAAAGTATAAACAGAGTTTCTATCAAAATCATCTGGTATTTTTATTTTCCAAAAAACTTTTCTGGATGATTGCGGACCTATTGATATAAACTGCCTTTTATCGCTTATTATATTTACCTATAAAAGGCAGTTTATA
>PXDW01000050.1 GCA_003564925.1 Candidatus Woesearchaeota archaeon
AACATGCGGCTCAAAATTAAAGGAATGTTTAGGCCATTTTGGATATATTGAATTAGCAAGACCAATAATACACATAAAATTTAACAAACTTATATTGGATTTATTAAGATGTACATGTAAAGAGTGCGGAAAAGTTTTGATAGATGAAAAAAAGATTGAAAAATCAAAAGAAAAAACAAGAAAGGAAAGTATTTTAAAAAGAAAAAGAAAGATGGTAAGAGAGCTTGTTGCTGGAATGAAGACAGTAAGCAAATGCCCTCATTGTAAATCAAAACAGAACAAGATAACTTTGGACAAGCCCACAACATATTTTGAAGACGACAAAAGAATAACACCTATAGAAATTAGGGCAAGACTAGAAAAAATAACTGATAATGAAGTTGAAATGTTCGGATTGAATCCCGAAGTGATTAGACCTGAATGGCTTGTTCTGACACTGATGGCGATACCCCCTGTAACGATGAGGCCTTCCATAACTCTGGAAAGCGGAGAAAGAAGTGAGGATGATCTAACTCATAAACTAGGAGATATAGTTAGAATAAACCAGAGGCTATTTGAAAATATAAATGCAGGAGCTCCTGAGATTATAATAGAGGACTTATGGGATTTGTTGCAGTATCACGTAACAACTTTCTTTGATAACAACATATCGCAGCTACCACCTGCTAGACATAGATCGGGACAGCCCCTAAAAACAATAACTGAAAGGATAAAAAGCAAAGAAGGGAGAATCAGGCATAATCTTGCAGGAAAAAGGACAAATTTCAGCTCAAGAACAGTAATCAGCCCCGATTCAATGCTTGATATTAATGAAGTCGGGATACCAATAGAGGTAGCCCTAACACTTACAATTCCCGAAAGAGTAACTTCATGGAATAGAGAATACTTAAAAGAATTCGTAAAAAGAGGTCCTGGCGTTTATCCAGGAGCAAACTATATTGTAAGGCCTGACGGCAGAAAAAAGAAAATTACTGATGATACAAAAGAACAGATTTTAGAAGATTTAGAAGAAGGATTTATGGTTGAGAGACACATAATAGATGGTGATATAGCTATATTCAACAGGCAGCCTTCTCTCCACAGAATGAGCATGATGTGCCACAGAATAAGAGTTCTTCCAGGATTGACATTCAGGCTCAATACTGCTGTATGTACTCCATATAACGCTGACTTTGACGGAGATGAGATGAATCTTCATATACCTCAAACAGAAGAAGCGATAGCAGAAGCCCAGATTCTAATGGAAGTACAGACTCAGCTGATAAGCCCAAGATATGGACTAAGCATTATTGGGTGCACAATGGATTCTGTTGCCGGAAACTATATACTTACAAAAGATCTTGAGTTTGGCAGGGAGGAAGCAATCCAGCTTCTCTCATCTATAGGGGAATATGATTTTTCAAGCCTTCCTAACAAAAAGACGGTAAGTGGAAAAGATGTCTTTAGCGTAATAATACCTAAAGACTTTAATTTTATAGGATTGTCTAAAGCATGTAGAAAATGCGAAGTTTGTAAAAAAGAAAAATGTGACATTGATTCCTATGTTCATATAAAGAATGGTGTTTTGAGAAGTGGAATAATGGACAAGTCAAATCTTGGAGCTGGCTCCGGATTGCTTCTAAGAAACCTAAGAACAAAATATGGTTCTGATATGACTATAGATCTTCTTGGAAAGATTTACAGGCTTGGTGTAAAGGTTCTCCTTGATTATGGCTTTACAGCAGGAATATCAGACATTGATTTGAAAGAACTGGAAAAAGAAAAGATAAAAGAAACCTTAGAAAATGCAGAAAGCCTTGTTAATGAGCTTGTAGAAAGCTACAAAGACGGAAGTTTGGAAGCTCTTCCTGGCTGGTCTTTGGAAGAGACTCTTGAAATGAAAATATTAGAAGCTTTGAATAAGGCAAGAAACGAAACAGGAAATATTGTAGCAAAATATATCAATAAAGAACTTCATACCTCTGTTATGATTGAGTCAGGAGCCAGAGGAAACTTGATAAACCTTGCGCAGATGGCCGCATGTGTGGGACAGCAAGCCTTAAGAGGAAGAAGAATAGATAAAGGTTATAATAATAGAGCTTTATCATCTTTCAAAAAAGAAGATCTTAGCCCGGGCGCAAGAGGTTTTGTTAAAAACAGCTTCAAAAATGGACTAAATCCTAATGAATTTTTCTTTATGGCTATGACTGGAAGAGACTCATTAATGGATACTGCATTAAGAACACCTAAATCCGGTTATTTATATAGGAGGCTTGCCAACGCTATGCAGGATTTAAAGGTTGAATATGATGAAACAGTCAGAGACGCTTCAAAGAAAATAATTCAATTTAACTATGGTGAAGATAGCATAGATGTTTCAAAGTCTGAAGGAGGAAAAGTTAATGTTAAGAGGATAATTGAATCTTTAGAGGACTAAAATGGATAATGAAATAAAAAAATATGAGGGAATGATTCCAAAAAGCATGATGCAAGAAGTAGAAGCAGCAATTCCAAAAAGCTTTTCTAAAGCAAAAATTAAAAAGGTAATGGAAGAAGTTTATAAAGAATATAAATATGCGAAAATAGAAGCTGGTGAAGCAATAGGTTTAATTTCAGCAGAAAGTATAGGGGAACCAGGCACACAAATGACCTTAAATACGTTCCATTTTGCAGGAGTCTCAGAGATGAACGTTACAGTAGGGCTTCCAAGGATTATTGAAGTTCTAGATGGAAGAAAAGAGATATCAACGCCTACAATGGAAATATATTTGGAAAAGCCTTATTCACAAGGAAAAGATATAAAGCTAATTGCAAGTTCAATAAAGGAAACAACATTTAAAGAAATAATATCTGAGGTTTCTATAAATATCGCAAATTCATCCATAGATATAATTTTACTAAAAAAGAAAATTGAGGATTTGAAGCTTGATGTAAAAGAACTTATTAAGATATTAAACAAATCTTTAAAAGGCTATAATATAAAAGAAGAAAAAGCCAATATAATAATAAAAACAAAAGGGAAGGATGAAGACCTAAACCAACTTTTCAAACTTAAAGAAAAAATAAAAGATGTGTATATATCAGGAATAAAAGGAATTACTCAAGTGCTCCCTATAAAAAAAGGAGCAGAGTTTGTTATTGTTACAGCCGGCTCTAACCTAAAAGAAGTATTAAAGCAGAAATATGTTGATAAGAAAAGAACAACTACTAATGATATATATGAGATTTATACAATATTAGGAATAGAAGCTGCCCGCCAATCAATAATAAATGAAATATATAAAGTTATAGAAAATCAGGGATTGAATGTTGACATAAGACATATTATGCTTGTATCTGATATAATGACTGTTACAGGAGAGCCTCTGGGAATAACAAGATATGGTGTTGTTTCAGAGAAATCAAGCACACTTGCAAGAGCCTCTTTTGAAACGCCAATAAAGCACATCATAAATGCTAGTTTAAACGGTGAGATGGATAATTTAAATAGTGTTGTAGAAAACGTTATGTTGAATCAGCCCGTTCCTTTAGGAACAGGCCTTCCCGGACTAGTTACAAAGATTAAGAAGGAGTAAAAATGGCAAAAGTAAAAAAAATTGATGCGACTGTAGATGAAATCAATAAATTATCAAAGAGTGATAAAATTGTAATAGGAACAGAAAGAACAATGAAACAGCTAAAACTTGAAAGATTGTCCAAGGTTTTTCTAAGCAGTAATGCTCCGCAAAAAATAAGAGCTGATTTTATCAAATATGGTAAGCTTGCTGGAGTCGATATAGTAAACTTAAAATATTCTAATGAGGAGATTGGAGAAATCTGTAAAAAACCTTTTTTGATTTCTGTTCTTGGCCAATTGAAATAAAATGAGTTTAGTAAAATACGACAACCAATCCTTAAAAACAATGTCTTTGTTCGAAAAAATAACAAGAGTTGATCTTAAGGACTTATTTACAGACGATAATGAGCTCCTTACTTTTATAGTAAAAGAAGGATATCTAGGAAAAGCTGTGGGAAAAAAAGCAGTAAATGTAAAAAAATTGGAAGGACTTTTAAATAGAAAGATTAAAATATTAGAATTTAATCCAAACATAATAAACTTTATAAAGAATCTAATTTACCCTTTAAAACCTAAGAGTATAGAGCAACAGGAAGATACTATTATTATAGAGGGAGAAGATACCAAAACAAAAGGGCTATTAATAGGAAAAAACGCCAAAAATTTAAGAAATACTGAAAAAATTGTGCAAAAATATTTTAAAATCAAGGAAATAAAGGTAATATAAAATGGGAAAAAAAGCGCATGGAACAAATGCTGGAAAGAAGCTTAAGAAAATTAGGGCTAAATTCAGGTGGAATAACCCGAAATATGCCAGAAGAGTTATGAATTTAAAAAAGAAATCAGACCCTCTTGGAGGGGCTTCACAAGCTTCAGGTTTAGTTCTTGAAAAAGTTCAATTAGAAGCTAAGCAGCCAAACTCAGCTATGAGAAAATGCGTTCGTGTCCAGCTTATAAAAAACGGAAGGCAGGTTACTGCATTTTTGCCTGGAGACGGAGCAACAAAATTAGTTGACGAGCACGATGAAGTTGTCATAGAATGTATTGGTGGAAACAAAGGAAGAAGCAAGGGGGATCTTCCTGGCGTAAGGTGGCAGGTTATAAAAGTGAATGATCAGAGCTTGAGTGCTCTGTTAAAAGGCAAATTGGAAAAAGCTAGAAAATGATTAAAGCATTTAATAGATGGGATACAGCAGGAATAAAAGTTGAAGACGTGGGATTAAGAGATTACATTACTTTAGAGCCTAGGATTGTGCCTAAAACAGGAGCTAGATATGCGGGCTCTAGATTCTACAAGTCAAAGATATTTATTGTTGAGAGATTTATAAACAAGCTTATGGTTCCTGGACATAAAGGAAAAAAGCATAAATACAGTTCCGGAAATAATACCGGAAAAGCACAGTCAGCTTATGAGATTGTTGAGGAGGCCCTAAAGCTTATTGAAAAAAGAACAAATAAAAATCCGATTGAGGTTTTTGTCAAATCAATTGAAAATGCAGCTCCGAGGGAAGAAGTTATTACAGTCGAATACGGCGGAGCCCGTTATCCAAAAGCAGTTGAAGTATCTCCTCAGAGAAGGGTTGATATGGTTATAAAAAACATGGTGCAAGGAATATATGCAAAAAGCTTTAACAGAAAAAAATCAGCTGTTGAGGCAGTAACAGAAGAGATAATAGCAGCTTATAACCTTTCTCAGTCGAGCAACGCTATTTCCAAGAAACTGGATTTGGAAAGGCAGTCTGACGCTTCTAGGTAATTTTGATAAAATTTTCAATTATTTCTATGTTTCTTACTTCCGGATGGAACAAAACTCCATACAAAGGCCTGTCTTTAATTTTTATAGCCTGAACACAGTTTCTAGATATTGCCAAAACATCTATTTTTTGTGAGGGTATAATGCTGTAATTATGAAGCTCGAAGGCTTTGAATTTTCCTGAAAACAATATATTTTCTTTCTTTGTTTTAACTTGTTTCATCCCTATTTCCATACATTGTATTAGAGATGAGCCAAAAACTGTTGAAATTGTCTGCATTCCTGCACATATTCCCAATACGGGCTTTTTGTACGTTTTAAGCCATTTAAAGTTCTTTATATCTCTTGGAGAATTTCTCAAGCAGGCTCCTGAAAGAATTATTTTGCTGTATTTTTCAAGATTTAAAGAAGGAACTTTTAGGTAGGGCTTTATATCATACTTATCAAATCTTTTTACAATTTTTGCAATAGGAAGAACAAACTCATAATAGCCCAAAGACTCTTTCTTTGAAGTCATATCCACTATTAGAATCATTTTCTTGCAAGCTTTGCCTCTTTTATTTTAAATACCCCGGAGTTATTCTCAGCGATAATCTCATGTTTAAGGATTTTTATCTTTTTCTTAAAGAAAGGAGCATTCAAAACAGTTGTCTCTATCTCTCCGCCTTCTCCGCTTGGACTTATTTTGTATTTGTCCCTTAATTCAACAAGATTTGTTATCATATCTTTGTCTATTTTTTTTCCTAGCCATGTTTTATTTAGGGGATAAGCAAATATTCCTGAAATTATTGTGCTGAACCCAAGCTCTAATGTTTCGTTTAAAAGCTCTACCTGGTCTTTTTTCCATAATGGATTAAAGCACCAGAGTTTCATGCTGTTACAGATTTTTTGAACCCTTATTGCCTGATAAACGGATTCTACTGCACCTGTAACTACTCCTTCAATATTGTATTCATCAACTGCTTGTTTTATTGCTGATTTAAGGTCTCTTAGCTCTATCTCCTTTTTACCTTTTGTTATTTTTTGGATTAAAGGAAGGCCAATTGACTCTGCTTGCAGCTTAGTAATCCATATATTTGGTACATGAAACATATAGCTTTCCTCATTCTCAGAAATAATAGAGATTAAGCAGACAACTTCCTCTTTTTCCATAGCCTTATGCAAAGCTAATGCCGAGTCCTTTCCACCTGAAAACAAAACAGCAACCTTCATTTTGCTAAGCTTTTTTTATAAGTTTAAAAAGTTTATCTATTTTTCAACTTTTATAGAAACATACATATGAGTATACACTTCCCCGAATATAGTTGCGAACAAATCCCTGGTATTTCTAAAAGCACCCCATCTAATAGGAATATTTATTATGAGCTTCCCAAAAAGACTTGGCTTAAAAGTCTGCTTTAATAACTTCCCTCTAATCCTAAACTTAGGATATGCTTTTGGCTCTTTCAGAAAATTAAAACTTGAGAACTCAAAATTGTGTGTATAATGGTCTATTGAATGCGCTGATGTGCTGTTATAAAAAGGCAATACTAGGTCAATAATACAATCATTCTTAGCAATCCTATAAAGTTCGTTCATTATTTTGTAGAATGGCAGCTCGACATGCTCCAACACATTAAAAGCATTTATATGAGAGAATGTATTGTCTTTGTAAGGATAAGGTAATTTATTTAAATCAAATGTAATATCTATAAATTTACTATGTTTCTCAACATCATGATTTATAAAACCTTTTTCTGGCTTTAACCCGCACCCAAGATTTATATTCATCAATTTTTCAGAAATTATATTGATATATATAATTTTCCATAAAAGTATCAGAAACCAGAAAGATTTAAAAAGCAATAATACAAACAAATTATAATGCATGATTACAGAAGGATAACAAAGCAGTTTGGAATTTCTTATTTTTTCACTTTTCTAATTTTCATATTTACACCAATATTAACATTCTTACTTACTAGATTTTTATCAGTTGAAGAATTTGGGATATATTCAATATTGGCTGCAACTGTAGCTGTTCTAACAGACTTGCTTATATTTGGGATGCCTTCTTATGTTGTAACAAAATTATCTGGTTTTAAGTATAAGAAGAAAATTGAGTCTATATTCTCTATACTGTTTTTTGAATTTTTGATAATCTTTGGAATAATACTTATTTTATTTATTCCTTGGGTTCAAGAAACACTAATCAGCCTTTTAAGGATAGAAGGCTATAAAAGAGCGTTTCAGATATCTTTGTTGATAGTTTTTTCAAGCATATTGTTTTCCACTTTAGCTTCTTATCTAGCTGCTAACAGAAAACTTGAGTTACAATCATTCATTTTTTTCCTTAGGACATGCCTGTGGAGAATTTTCCTTATAATATTCTTTGTTTCATTCAGAGGATTTAATTTGACAGAGGTTTTTTACATGTGGCTTGCCGGAATACTTGCAACATTCCTGGTTCTTGTTATTTACTTAAAAAAAGATATTTCCTTCTTTTTCATAAAAATAAAAAAGGTAAGCTTTAATCTTTTCAAAAAATCCATGGTTTTTGGTCTTCCTTTAGTCATGGTTACAGCCGGAGCATTAATAATAACTTTGGCTGACAGGTATATGCTAAATTACTACAAAGGAGCTGAAATAACAGGAATATATTCTCTTGCATATTCTCTTGTATCTCTAATAATAAGCTTATCTGGAATAATATCATCTGTTCTTTATCCTCATCTTGCAAAAGCTTGGAATGAAAAAAAATCCCACAATATTCTTTTTAATGCGATGCTAAAATACAATATTTTAATTGTGATTCCTGCAATGACTGGATTATATGTTTTAAGAGAACAGATTATTACACTTATATCAGGACCTGAATATCTTGTAGGTGCTTCAGCTATTGCAGTATTAATAACTTTTCCATTGTTTGCTTCATTAATACTTATATTGACAAATTCGCTTATGCTGAAAGAGAAAACAAGGTTGATTGCTTTTGGCTACTTAGGAGGAGCATTGCTTAATATATTTTTGAATATAATCCTTATACCAAAGTATAGTATAAATGGTGCTTCAATAGCAACTGTTGCTTCCTATGTTTTTATGTATGTTTTCTTCCATTTTGCTTCAAAAAAACAGTTTTCATGGGACTTTAAATTCCTTAAAGTTGAAAGAGTGGTTGCAGCTTCATTACTAATGGGAATAATCCTGTATTTTATAAATCCAGAGATTTACTTTACAAAGGTTGCATCAATAGCCGCAGGTGTAATAATCTATATTATACTCATATATATATTAAAAATATTTGCAAGGCAGGAATACAATATAATAAAGAGCTTCCTGCCAAAGTTCCTGCATAAATTCTTTAGATAGTTATAGAAAAAAATTATTGTAATTCAAGTCTGCCTAAATCCCCTGAAAGAGGCATCTCTTTCTAGATAAAGCTTTCTTGCAACCCCAACCTGATTTTTTGCTTTATTTTTAAAGTAGTTTTCAATGAGCTTTTTGTTTGCTTTGAATAAAACTTTATAAAAATCATCATCTGAAAGCTTTGTAAAGTTAACTGACATCAGATCAGAGTTTGTATGTTTGTTTTCATAAAAGTCCTCAACATCCTTTAATAGGCCTTTTTCAATCGCATAATAATATAAAGGGCTACCAGGATAAGGGGTTACTGGCCTTATTGTCCTTAATTGTGAGCCGTCATCATATTTTATAAGAAAATCAACCCCTTTTTGCAAAGTTTTTTCATCTTCGCCTATATTTCCGAAGATTATGTTAAATCCTGGAGATATTCCAGCTTCCAAGGTTGCTATTATTCCTTCTTCAATCTGTTTTACAGTAAGGTTCTTGTTCATGACTTTTAATGTTTCATCATCCATGCATTCAATCCCATAATTGATAAAGACACATCCTGATTTCTTCATAAGTGTTAAAAGTTCCGGATTTGCAAAGTTAAGCCTTCCGTTGCAAAGCCATTTGATATTTAGTTTTTCCTTTATAAAAGCATTGCATAACTCTTTTGTTCTTTCTTCAGAAGCCATTGTCAGCTCATCTGCAAAAGATATGTAGTTAATCCCAAAATCCTTTTTCAACATTTTTATTTCATCAATTATGCTTTCTACAGATCTTGGCCTGAAGCCTTTGTCCATCCTATAACAGAAATTGCATTTAAAATGGCATCCCCTTCCTGAGAGGACTGGAAAAACTCTGTCTTTATTTCCAGTATGAGGCATCCTGATTAAAGCATAATAATCTATTGGAAACAAATCCCAAGCCGGAAATGGAATAGAATCAACATCCTTTATTAATTCTCTTTGTTCTGTTTTAACCAGTTTATTCTTATCCAGATAAGCTATTCCTTTTACACTTTTAAGCTCTTTTTTATTTTCAATTCCATCAAGAAGCTCAATAATGGTATTTTCCCCTTCCCCTATGACAACAAAATCCGCTTTTGTTTTTTTTAAAAAGTATTCTGGCTCTGGGGAAGGTCCATGCCCGCCAAGAATATAAATAGGCTTATTTTTAGACTTGTTAACAGCTTCAGAAATCTTCAACAGCTTTCTGTATTGATAATACCCTGCTATAACATTAACTCCTATAACATCAAACTTATTTTTGTTAAGATAATCTGTAAGATGCTCCTCTGAATAATGATGAACATCCTGGCTATATATCTCTACTTCGTGTCCTGCATTTCTCAAAACAGATGCTATGTATGCTAATCCCAGGGGAAAATAATGTATGTAAGAATCATTGTCATAAACAATAAGTAAAATCCTCATAAGGAATATGATTTATACACATTTTATAAAACTTTTTATTAATTTATATTTATTAAAAATAATTTATCTTAAAATTTAATAATTATTTAAAATATATCTTAAAATTTCGAAATATTTATATACTAAAAACTATTTTTTAAGATAAAATGATAAAACTGGATGAAAAAAACTGCATGATTCTAAATCTGCTGCAGGAAAATTGCAGAATATCCCTTACAGAAATTGCAAAAAAAGTAGAACTTTCTGTTGACTCAGTAAAGAAAAGAATAAATAAGATGATTGAAAATGATATATTTTACCCTAAAATACAGCTAAGGCCCAGAAATTTTGGATTTAACAATATTGTTGAGATAAAGATAAGGCTGCATAATTACTCAGAAAATGAAAGGAATAAGTTTATAAGCTATCTTAAGGAAAATCCGCGCGTTGCTGAAATTCTATGCATATCTGGGGAGTGGGACTTAACTATTGTAATCATTGCAAAAGACTCGCTAGATTTGGGAAAAATAACATCAGAAATAAGAAATAAGTTTAACAAAATAATTGATGATTGGAGAGAGTCATTAACTACTCATGTTTATAAATTTGAAGAATATGATATGTTAAAAATAAACAAAATAATAAATGGGGGATAATAAAATGAAAGAAGAATTCAAGAAATTATTTGAGAATAAAACAATATTGATAACAGGGGGGACAGGTTTTTTAGGTAAGGCATTGATTTATGAAATACTTAAATATAGTCCTCAAAGCATAAGGGTATTCAGCAGAGATGAGGTTAAGCATCATCACATCCAAGAGCTGTATGATTATGACACAAGATTAAGAAATCTTATAGGTGATGTCAGGGACTACAGAAGGCTTGAAAGAGCAACAGAGGGAGTTGATATTGTAATTCATGCCGCTGCCTTGAAAAGAATAGATATCTTAGAGTATAATGTAGGAGAGACAATAAAAACAAATGTAAACGGAACTTTAAATGTTGTTGAAGCCTGCCTTGCAAACAACGTTGAAAAAGCCATATTTATTTCGACAGACAAGGCTTGTTCTCCTGTCAACACTTATGGAGCTTGCAAATTTATCGGCGAGAGAATATTTACAGAGAGCAATTACAGTAAAGGGAACAAAAGAACAATATTTACATTTGTTCGATATGGCAATGTTTTGGAAAGTACTGGTTCTGTTATTCCATTTTTTGAATCAAAAATTGAAAAAGGAGTTGACATTCCGTTAACAGATAAAAGGATGACTAGATTTATTATAACACCCGAGGGTGCTGTAAATTTGGTTTTTAATGCACTACATTATGCAATAGGTGGAGAAGTTTTTGTTCCTAAGCTGCCATCTCTAAAGATTGTTGATCTTATTGATATATTAAAGGAAAAACACAATGCAAAGAATAAAATAAAGGTTATAGGGCTAAGGCCTGGAGAGAACATACATGAGTCTATGATAAATTCGACAGAGGTTCCAAGAACATATGAGTTCAAAGATATGTATGTTATAACAGCTTGTATTGAAGATAACCCCAATATTGGAAAAATAAGATTAGAGAATGCGGAGTATTTTGATAAGAAAAATATTCTTACAGAGGAAAAAATGGAGAATTATTCTTCGAAAGATGCGCTTGTGTCTAAAGACGAAGTTAAAAGAATATTCAAAAGATATGGTTTAATTTAAAGGGGAGATGAATTTGAAGCTTGCATTAGGAACAGTCCAGTTTGGATTAGACTACGGGATTAACAATAAAAAAGGCAAAGTGCCCGAGAATGAAGTTGAAGATATTCTTATTTTTGCGTCTCAAAACGGAATAAGTGTGCTTGACACTTCCTATGATTATGGAGATAGCGAGAAAGTTTTAGGGGAAGTAATAAAAAAAAATAATCTGAAATTTAAGATAATATCAAAACTTCATCTTGGAAAGATTGAAGATAGTAAAAAAATAGTTGATGAGTCATTGAAAAGGATGAATTCCAAGAAAATTTATGGGTATATGTTCCATAACTTTGAGTCATTTATAGATAATCCTGAAGTTTTAGAGCAGTTAAAAGAATTAAAAAACAAAGGAAAGATTGAGAAGTACGGATTTTCATTATACAGGCCTGAAGAAGCTGAATATTTAATGAAAAAAAATATTGAATTTGACATAATTCAGATTCCATACAGCATTCTTGACCAAAGTTTTTCTAGCCTATTCAAGAGATTAAAAGAAAGGAATATAGAGATACATGTAAGATCTGTTTTTCTGCAGGGATTAATGTTTAAAAAACCAGATGAGCTTGAGGGAACTTTTGCTAAAATAAAAAAAAAGATTCAAAGATTAAATGAGATTTCTAAAAATCAAAATATACCATTAGCGGCAATATGTATAAACTTTGCAGTTCTTAATGAAGATATTGATAAGGTTGTTATTGGTGTGGATTCATTGCAAAATTTAAAGGAGAATGTTGAATCTTTGAAATATAAAGAAAAAGTAAAAAGTATTTATAATGAATTGCTAAAATTAAAAGAAGAGGATGAAAACATAATTCTCCCTTATAATTGGAAAAAATAAAATGTCTTACAAAATTTTAATAACAGGGGCAAATGGAATGCTTGGCTCTAATTTATGCACGCAATATTCTAAAGATAAAAAAAATATAGTAATTGCGACAGACATAAAAAAGCCTGATTTTACTAAATGCTTAAATTTAAAGATGGATATAACAAATAAAGAGGACTTAAATATAATAGAAAAAGAAAGGCCGAATTTGATAATACATTGCGCTGCACTAGTCAATGTTGATTATTGTGAGGAATATGAAAAAGAAGCAGAGAAAATAAACAGCATTGGAACAAAAAATATTGCTGAAGCTGCAAAAAAATCTGGCTGTTATTTAGTGCACATCTCAACAGACGCTATTTTTGATGGGAATAGAGGCAATTATAAAGAAGAAGAAAATCCTAATCCTATAAACATATACGGAAAAACAAAGCTTGATGCTGAAAAAAATGTTGAGAAATTTTGCAGTGATTATGCTATAGTAAGAACCAATATTTATGGATGGAACAGGGAGGAAAAATTCAGTTTGGCTGAATGGATGTTAGACAAATTAGAAAAAGAAGAGGAGCTGCCTGCTTTCAATGATGTTATGTTTTCTCCAATACTTGTAAATAATTTAGGCGAAGCGATTCTTGAGATTTATAAAATTAAATATAATGGAATACTGCATGTTGCAGGCTCTGAAGCATGCTCAAAGCTGGAATTTGCAAAAGCTATTGCCAAAGTTTTTGGATTAAAAAAAGAATTGATAAAGCAAACTAGTGTTGAGGATATTAATTTAAAAGCGAAAAGATCAAAAAATATGTCCTTAAATGTGGAAAAAGCAAAAAAGATGCTAAAGACTAGGATTTTAAATGTTGAAGAAGGATTAAAGCAATTTAAAAAATTGAAGGAAGAAGGATTTGTTGAGGAGCTGAAAAATGGATAATAAAAAAAAAGATAATAAGATAATTGCAGTTATCCCAGCTTTAAATGAGGAAAAAACAATTGAATCTGTATTAAAAAAAACAAAAAAATATGTTGATGAGATAATTGTTGTTGATGATTGCTCAAAAGACAAAACAGCAAAGATAGCAGAAAAATACGCTTATGTTATCAAACATAATAAGAATGAAGGATACGACAAAAGCATCGATGATGGATTTAAGTTAGCTAAAAAAAGAAAAGCAGAGATTATAATAACCTTAGATGCTGACGGCCAGCATTTTCCTGAGGACATCCCAAGATTAATTAAGCATATAAAAAACAAAAATGCAGATATTGTTGCAGGAAAAAGGCCTTACAACGCAAGACTTATGGAGCAGATATTTGCAAATTTTGGAAAAAAACTAGGTATTGAAGATCCGCTGTGCGGCATGAAAGCCTATAGTATAAAAGTTTATGATGATATTGGATTTTTTGACAAAATAAGCTCTATTGGGACACAGCTATTATTTACTGCATTAAAAAGAGGCTACAAGATTAAAAACATAAAAATAAAACTTAATAAAAGAAAAGATGTTCCAAGATTTGGAAGAAAGCTAAAGGCAAACTTTAAATTGTTGAGAGCATTGCTAAGGCTAAAAAGATATTTAAAGGAATGAAAATGAGAGAAATAAAAATTAATATTGATGGGAGAGAAGTTGGGGATGGGTACCCTTGTTATTGCATAGCAGAAATAGGCTCTAACTTTGATGGAAGTTTAGATAGAGCAAAAAAATTGATAGATTTAGCAAAAGATTCTGGGGCTGACGCTGTTAAGTTTCAAAGCTTTAAAGCGGATAAGATTGTTTCAGAAAAAGGCTTTGATGGGTTACAAACAGGTTTTCAAAAAAACTGGGATAAACCTGTTGTTGATGTTTATAAGGATGCTGAATTTCCAAGGGAATGGACAAAAGAGCTTATGGAATATTCCAAAAGCAAGGAAATTACCTTTTTTTCAAGCCCTTATGATAAAGAAGCAGTTGATATTTTAGACGAATTAGGGGTCGCTGCTTTCAAGATCGGTTCAGGGGATATAACATGGCTAGAGATGATTAAATACATCGCAAGTAAAAAAAAGCCAGTTATCTTAGGAACAGGGGCAAGCACAATGGAAGAGATAAAAAAAGCGATTAATACTATAAAATCAGCCGGAAATAATGAAATTGTCCTGCTTCAGTGTGTAACCAATTATCCTTCAAGCTTTGAAAATGCAAATATAAAAGCAATGCCTTTGTTAAGGGAGAAATTCGACTGCTTAGTCGGCTACTCAGACCATACTTTAGGGTATATAGTTCCAATGGGGGCTGTGGCATTAGGGGCCTGTGTTATAGAGAAACATTTCACTGATGATAGGAAAAGGAAAGGTCCTGATCATCCGCATGCAATGGAAGGAAAAGACTTTAGTCAGATGGTTGACAATATAAGGATGTTAGAAAAATCATTAGGCAAGCCAATAAAAGAAGTGTATGCGGAAGAATCTGAAACTGTTATTCTGCAAAGAAGGTGTATTAGGGCAAAGCAGGAAATAAAAAAGGGAGAAAAGATAAATGAGAGTATGGTTGAGATGCTAAGGCCCGCTCCAAAAAATTCATTATATCCGGAAGAAAAGGAAAAAATTATTGGGATGAAAGCAAAAAGAGACATAAAAAAAGGGGAAGAGTTCTACTGGGAGATGGTTGAAGAATGAATATTGCTGCGATGATCCAAGCGAGGAGAGGCTCGACAAGATTTAAAGACAAAACCTTCTCAGATTTACAAGGAAAGCCATTGCTTATGCACATTATAAACAGAGTAAAATATTCACAGTACATAAAGGATGTAATAATTGCAACAACAACCAATAAAGAGGATGATAAAATAGAAGATTTTGCAAAAGAAAATAATATAAGTATATTCAGGGGCTCAGAAGATAATGTTCTTGACAGGTTTTACCAAGCTGCAAAAAAATTTAATGTAGATATTATAGTTAGGGTTACTGCAGACGACCCTTTCAAAGACCCAAAAGTCATTGACAAAGCAATAGGAATATTTATTAAAGAATGCTATGATTATGTAAGCAACACAATAAAGCCAACTTATCCTGAAGGAATAGATATTGAAGTTTTTTCATTTAAGGCTTTGGAAAAAGCATGGAATGAGGCAAATAAGATAAGCGAGAAAGAGCACGTAACCCCTTATATATGGAAAAATCCCAATCTGTTCAAAACACATAATTTTGAATATAAAGAAGACCTTTCTAAGCTAAGATGGACAATCGATTATAAAGAAGATTATGAGTTTGCAAAAGAGGTGTATAAAAGGCTATACAAAGAAGGAAAAATATTTTATATGGAAGAAATTTTAGAATTATTGAAAAGAGAGCCAGAATTAAGCAAAATCAACAAAGATATAGAAAGAAATGAAGGTTATCTAAAATCATTGGAAGAGGATAAAAAATAAAGAAAATGAAAAGTATTGAAAGAATCGGAAAAAAAGAAGAAGAGTATGTTAAAGAAGTTCTTGACACGCAATTTAGAAGCTCAAAAGGAGCTATGATGATGACAAGATTTGAGCAGGCTTTCGCTAAGAAGTATAATTCGAAATTTGCAATTTCACACATAAATGGAACTGCCACACTGCATTCTTGTTTAGCAGCTGCAGGCATTGGGCCAGGGGATGAAGTTATTGTTCCTCCATTAACAATGTCAAGCACATCATTTGCAGTAATGCAGCAAAACGCTGTTCCGATATTTGCTGATGTTGACCCTGAAACTTTTGAGATAGACGCTAAATACGTAGAGCCCTTAATAAATGAGAGAACAAAGGCGATAATAACAGTTGCTCTATATGGGCTTTCGCCCGATATGGACCCTATAATGCAGCTTGCAAAAAAGCATAATCTTGTTGTAATAGAGGACAATGCTCAGGCTTTTTTAAGCTACTACAAAGGAAGACTGGCAGGGACTATAGGGCATATGTCTAGCTTCAGCTTTCAGAGCAGCAAACATGTAACATCCGGAGAAGGAGGTATAATCCTTACAGATGACAAAGAATTGGCTTTAGCAATAAGAAGGTTCTCCAGCCTTGGCTATGCTGGAGTCGGTGCTGAGAAAGGGAAAATAACAAAAAAAGACATTCAGAACCCAAATTATGAAAGACATGTCCAGATGGGATTCAACTATAGGATTCCTGAGCTATGTGCAGCTGTTGCATTGGTCCAAACAGAAAGAATAGAAGAGCTTGTTCAAAGAAGGATAGAAGCTGCAGAATTATTTGGTTCTGTTATAAAAGAAAAAAAATGCTCTTGGCTAGTTCCCCAAAAGATACCTGATTATGCTAAGACATCTTATTGGACTTATGTTGTAAAGCTAGAGCATCAAAATGTAAAATGGGAAGAATTCCAGAATAAATGGCTGGAATTTGGAGGAGACGGGTTTTATGCAGCATGGAAGCTGACTTACCAAGAGCCTATGTTCAAAACCCTTAGTTTTAATTTTGTCGAGAAGATCTATAATAATAAAGAGATGTATAAAGGAAAGCTTCAGGACTACAACAAAAGCCTTTGCCCAAATGCTGAGGAATTGCAGAAAAAACTTATTCAGCTTAAGACAAATTACTGGAACTGGGAGGATGCTGAAAGAAACGCACAGGCCTTAAGAAAAACCATTGATTTCTTTGATAAAAATAATATATGATGAGAATAATAACTACTTAATTTTGAGTAAATTTTATAAAAGAAATGCTATTTTATTAATTAAGTTGGGGTGTGAACATGAATTTGAACATATTAGTTACGATATGTGCCAGAGGTGGGTCGAAAAGGGTAAAGAACAAGAATATTAGAGAAGTAGCTGGAAAACCTCTTATAGTTTATTCTATAGAGCAGGCTAAAAAATGGGGGAAAGCAAGGCATATTGTATGCTCTACTGATTCTAAAGAAATAGCAGATATAGCAATAAAAAATGGTATTGAAGTTATAATGAGACCTGATGAACTAGCATCTGACAAAGCAGGAAAGGTTGGTGCAATAAGGCATGCATTTAAGGAGTCTGAAAAAATCCATAATGAAAAGTATGATGTTATAGTTGATATTGATGCAACAAGCCCTATAAGAACAGAAAAAGATTTAGA
>PXDW01000031.1 GCA_003564925.1 Candidatus Woesearchaeota archaeon
ACAGGGAATGATGATAAAATTAATTTTTGAAAATGAGCATCTTAAAATCCGCTATAATCCAAATGAACAATTAGAATATGTTAAAGCCTTTGACAGATTAGAGTTTGACAACAAAACAGCGGATGCATTACTGCAAAAATTCGCAGAAGCGCCGGACCCTTATGATGCAGACGGAGACGGTTTTTCTAATCGTGAAGAAACTACCGGCAAGGACAAATACGGAAACGATTTGCCTTTTACAGACAAAGACGGAAACCCAATAACCTATGTAGATGAGCAAGGACAAACAGTTCATAGAAGCTCAAGCAACCCTTTAGACCCAAAAGACACACCAGAGCATATGGCTACGTTTGATGTTGTTTTGATTAATGGCACGATTGAAGAATTGGATGGTACATCTCTTTCAGACAATATAAATAAACACATTATGTCTTATTATAATCATATTAAAAATAATCCTCATTTAGATGATTTATTGATAGTAAGTGAAAATTTAAATATTGAATTTAAAAAAAGATCATCAATAAATCCAAATTACTCCCGAACATTAGAACAAATAAAATCCTTCTCAGATAGTGATTATATTTTTGTTTCTTCAGATGGTCACGGACCCAATAATCCTCATGATAGAATTAGCTATTTTGGTTATGAAACCTTAACAGAGCAGCAAGTTTTGAATCTATGTAATCTGTTGTATGAGAAATATGGAGATGATGCTATTTTTCAATTTTCTCAATGCGCGAGCGGAAATTTATCCAGGCTTCCAGAGTCTGGAATAAATATAATGCAATCTACAGAAAGTGGAATTATTATGGGGGTATCCCCTCAACAAAAATATGTAGGTGTATTTTCTAATAACCCTTTTATAGATTTAGGGAAAGCCCACAATAAAACTGTTGATTTTGATGTTGTCAGAAATTTTGTAATAATCGGCCTACAATATTGTGTAAAAAAACTTGATAATGGAGAAATCATTTATTGGGATAGGAACGGCGCTTTTGAGTACGCAAAAGACAGCAACGGCAATTTTATAAGAGAAGATACAGGCCAGATAATAAGAAACTACAAAGAAGATGTTATCCCTCCTAAGATACCCAACTTCTTCGAGAATTACAGGTTTAAATGAAAACATAAAATGCTGGAAAAAATAACAAGAAATAAGAACTTTGGCTTTAAGATAGCAACAGCTGCAACAGCCGGGCTTATGGGAATAATGAGCTATGTAGGATGCAGAGCAGAGCCAACCAACATAAATGAAGAAGTAAACAATACGAAACTTACAACACAAATAAAGCCAATTGAGATAAAAAGCGACCTAGAAGTCAACACAGAAAACACATCAAGGATCGTAACTTATAAAAATGAAAAAGATGGAATAAATGATATTCTAGGATTAATATATTCTTCTCCATATGAAGAAAACTGGACATATCTTCCTGATAAGAAAAAATGGATTGAGATAGGGATTAATGAAGAATCAAATATTCATGAAAAAGGCTACGAAAGATACTCAGAATTAGATATGGGATTTTTGAGCCAGATTATGGAAGACAACAAGGAAATAAAGATATATCATATGCATCCAAATCCAGAGCGTTTCAGAAATCCACTATCTTGGGTTCCTTCTGCTAATGATATCTCAACTTTTGCTGTTGTTTTTTCAAAATTTTACAATCTAAACAAAAATGAAGAGGGATATCTGGAAAAGGACTTCAATATCGAATTTAGAATCGTTTCTATGTATGGGATGTGTGATATTTCAATGACTGAAAAAGCAAGGAAAGATAACAATTATATCTTAAAACACTTATCAACAGATAAAATAAAGCAGGAAGAGATTGATGAATATATAATTAATCTAAAAAAACAAAATACTGATAACATAGAAATAAGAATATGTGATTACCTAAAAGACTTAGATCAAGGATATTTTAATTATGAGTATATTTCTCCTTAATTATCATTATTAATTATTTTATTAAAAAACCACTAAATTCTTTTTCTGCTTCATCAAAAAACACATCTATGCCCTTTACTTCTGAATAACCCGGACCTTTTTTTGCAACCTCAACTAATTGTTTTAATTCTTCCTCTTTGCCTTCTGCAACTATTTCAACCTTCATATTTGGAAGATTTTTTACATACCCTTTTAATCCAAGATCAGAGGCTGTTCTTTTTATATAATATCTAAAGCCCACGCCTTGAACATTACCAGAAACTATTATTCTAACCTTTTTTTCCATAATAAATATAAACTAAAAAAACTATTTAAGTTTTATGGAAGATATAAAAGAGCCGGAAACAAGAGGTAATGCTCAGGAGATTCCACAATCAGAACCCATTCAAAAAGAAAAGCCGAGGAAGAAGAGCTTCATACCAAAAAACCCTTTTGCTATATTATGGCTATTAATCAAACTGGCTATTTGGGGAATCGTAGTTTATATTTTAGGATCATTTATTTCTATAATATTCAACCAATAGTTATGAGATAACATAGTACTGTGAATGAGGAATATTTTCTATATTTATAACATCTTTTTCAGATATAAATCCTTCTTTGATTAGGAAATTAACTGATTTTTTTCCAACAGCATTGATTACAAAAGCTTTTTTCGTTAGGTCTTTTATCTCCTCTATCGATAGTTCTTTTCCTTTATAGAAACTTCCTGTTAAGTCAATTTGTATATCTTTTTGAGAAAATTTTTTTCCAACCAGTTCATCGTCGCAAATAGCAAGAATAAGCCTTCCCTCATTTATATGCTTTTTAACAATCATATTATTATTTGTGCAGATATATTATTTAGTTGATTGGCTTTCTTGCTCCACAAGCCATACATTTCATATAAATCGTATTCGAATCTTTCTCAAGTTTTGTGTCTGGCTTTCCACATTCTCTACAGACGACAAATTTTTCAGCATAGGCAGCTATCTTTTCATTTATTCTAGATGCAGGAATCTTGCTCCCCATTATAGTACCAGATTTTTTTATTTCTCCCGGGGTTGCAAGCTCTTTCAAAACAAATTTAAGCATATGTTCTGGTTTTCTTCCCAGGTACTGGGCTATTTGATTGAAATTGCTTAAAATGGTCCTGTTTCCCTGTATATGCCCTTTAACATTAGGGACCACAAACCTTTCTTTTTTTTGGCTTAATTTTGGTAGCTGTTCTTTTGCATCTTTAAGTAAATTTTCATATTCTGACATATTTAGAAGAAAATTTGTTTTATATAAAAAAGTTGTTATTTAGAAAACTATATAAATGACTATTTCAATAAAAAACCTATGGTTTTGGAATCTTTGGTCAATCCTTTCAAAGCTGAGAAGAACCCAAAAAGGATGTTCTTTATAGGCTTTTTGTATTCTTCTGTAGCTATACTCCTTAGCTTATGGATTTTTAGCCAACATGCGTCTCTTGTCATGGTTTTTTTTACGGTTATGGCTGTTGCTCCTTTAATGTACAATACTATAAAATATGAAGAAAAAAAAGATTTGTCAAATCTTCCTGAGAAGGCTCTTTTAAAAGAACATGCAAAAGCCCTTAGTTTTTTTATGTATTTGTTTTTAGGAGTAACATTATCTTGCGCAGCATGGTATGTTTTTGCTCCCTCTTCAGTAGTCCAAAATCTTTTTTCAGTTCAAACAAGAACAATCGTAGAGATAAACAGTGGAGCTATAAAATT
The DNA here is from genome assembly GCA_003564925.1 of Candidatus Woesearchaeota archaeon. Classification (GTDB taxonomy): domain Archaea; phylum Nanobdellota; class Nanobdellia; order Woesearchaeales; family PXDW01; genus PXDW01. Next base: position 3,679 of record PXDW01000031.1, read on the forward strand.
CGGATCCACCGGGTTTGTTATGCACTCACTAAACGCATTTTCAAGGATTTTTTTCAACAATCTTAAAGTTTTGATATTTTGCATACTTTTTTCTTTTATTTATGGGCTGGGCGCTATTTTCATATTAACATGGAACGGCTCTGTTATAGGGGTTGCTATAGGAAACTTTATTCGTTCAGGGATATCTAGGATTGAAGGGCCTTTCGGATTAAATACCTTGTCCAGTTATTTTCACGTGATATCTGTTGGTCTATTTAGGTATGCTATTCATGGAATTCCAGAAATATTGGCATATTTTACAGCAGGGTTGGCAGGAGGAATAATATCTGTAGCTGTAATAAGGCATGATTTTGCGACAAGAAAGTTTGAAAAGATTATACTTGATAGTTCAGACCTTCTTTTAATATCTTTCGGACTTTTATTGCTTGCCGCTATATTGGAAGTTTTTGTCACGCCTTATTTATTCTAATAAACCATCATTCCAGAACTTTTAGTTTTCCTGGCCTAATTTCAAATATCTCTCCCTGCTCTAAAAGCTGCTTAAGAAATTTTTCACCTTCTTTAAGATTGGATTTGACAATAACTTCCTGATAAAGAGCACCATCTCCTTTATCCATATTCCTTATAAGTTTAATAATTTTTTCGTATGGGCTTTCAAAAAATTCCTCTTCAGCTTCTTCTGAACTAACTTCTTCTGTCCTTTCAATAGGTTCTCTATTTTTCAATTCAAGCTTTCTTATTTCAACCCATTTTTTGTCTTTTAGTTTTTTTACTATTTCAGGAACAATATATTTTTCAGAATTCCATTCCCTCGGTTTTCCTATAACTAAAACAATGTCCCCAATATCGACATCAAAATTCCAATCTTCAAAGCTTTTTATGTTTATGTTCGAAGAGCCGTCATCTACAAGAATCCTGTTTTGATCAAGATCTTTGGAGATGACAGCAGCAATAAAATTAACTCTTGATACATTGCCATAATTTGTAACCACATAGTTAGGAGACCAACCTTCTTTTTTAACATATTGTCCATTGATTATATCACTTATTTTTAATTTTACAGCAGGCTGTCTTTTTACACCCCCCTCACCATTAATATTCATTATTATATCCTCTGTATGAAATTTCTTTTAGGCTCAAATATGTCTCCAGACCTCTTCATCCTTTCAATTATCTCTTCAACTTTTGCATCATCAATATTTTTTTGTTTAGCTTCAGCAACAATATCACTTAGCGGAATAACTTTACCTAATTTAGATTCTAAATTAATTATTATGTCTCTTATTTGTGATATATGGCCCCTTTCAGAGCTTGGAATTCCAGTTGTAATGACATCTATATCTATCTTACCTGTTTCTGGGTCAACCCCTATATTACTCAAACAATACCTTAAAAGATCTATTGCTCTTCTCGCATCTTTTTTTAAAACTTTGTCGCTCAACCTTAATCTTGCAGAAGCTTCAGCCAACCTAACAAGCGCTTCAAGCTGCCTGGCAGAAACAGGTATTGGCTTAACCTCTCCCTCAACACTTCCAGTATTTCTCATTTTTACAAAAAAATCTTTTATTTCCTCAAGACAATTATCCGTCAACTGTGGATTAATGTTCCTTTTCGCATAAGCAAGATACTTTCTTAAAAATTCAGTAGACATCTCTGTTTTTTTTGTTTTTGATGTTTGATGAAGCTTTAGGATAAAATCTGCCATTTTGCTGTCTTTTTCAGTGCTTGGAAGGTCTCTAATAGGAAATATAAGATCGAATCTATTGATTAAGGTAGAAGGCAGATCTATTTGCTTTCCAATCATTTCATACGGATCAAACCTTCCATACTTCGGGTTTGCAGCAGCAAGAACTGTTGTTTCGGACCTTAAGGTTGCCTGTATGTTAGCCTTGCTTATAGATATGGTCTGCTGCTCAAGAGCCTCGTGCATCGAAGCCCTGTCCTCTGGACCCATCTTATCCAACTCATCTATACAGCATATTCCTTTGTTTGTTAATACTAAGGCTCCCGCTTCTAAAGCCCACCCACGAAGAAACTCATCTTTTACGACACTGGCTGTCAGACCAGCTCCTGAAGCACCTTTTCCCCCAACATATCTTGCCTTTGGAGCAACCATACTAATTCTTTTAAGAAGCTGTGATTTACCCGCACCAGGATCTCCTATCAAAAGAACGTGCATATCTCCCCTAGTTGTAGAGCCATCATCTTTTGTCTTCTTTACTCCTCCAACAAGCTGGCAAAGAAGAGCCTCTTTTACTTCTTCATAGCCATATATAGATGGTGCTAATGAGCTTACTAATTTAGAGTATATTTTTGGATCTTCTGCTACTTTTTTTATCTCTTTCTCTTCTTTTTTGCTTATCTCAATCTCTGAATAATCTTCTTCTACAGGCTGTATATAATTTGCCTCTATCATTAGGTCAAATCTTGTAAGCTTTCCCCCATCTTTCGAAGGTATAGGGACCTCTCCCAGAATACCCGAAACCTGTATCTTACTTCCGGGGTTAGTTCTTCTGTCTGATAAAGGGCTAACTAAATCAGATTTTAAGAACAAATCCATTCTTTTTGGCTGATCTCCCCCTTCTAAATCTTCAGGAGCTTCTTCTAGTACAATTTTCTGTGCATCTACAAGCTCTTTGCTTATAAGCTTAAATTTTCCTTTTCTCCCACAACCACATCTAGATGGCTCTTTGAATTTTGACTCAACTTGTAAAACAGTTATTATATTTCCACAACTTGGACATTCAAACCTTGCAGAAGTAACCTGCGGCCTTACGTCGGATTTTTGCCTTACGATTCCTTTCGCGACTATTAGTTTTCCTATATGGTTGCTTCTTATATTTCTTATTTCTATAAACTGAGATGCAGGAAGATTGGAGAATCTTACTTTAATTTTTTTTATGTCTCCCTCTATATCAAACCCTTGAACAGCCAACTCAGAAGCTTTTATAGCTTCTTCAGGCTGATCTAGAAGCAATTCAGCAAGTTCTGGGCTAAATTTGCTCAATTCAGAAAAATCTGCAACAAGAAAATAGTTGGATTTTCTTACATTTGTGACTATTATATCAAAATAGTTTTTTTCTAAAAATTCTGAAAACTTCTTAATTTGCTCAGCAGCGTTCATTTTTAAGAAATTAAAAAAATTATTTTACTTTTTTCAGATTAACAATAAGCTTGTCTAAAGCTTCATGCACTTGTTCTTCTGATTTTGTTCCGGTACATACAACTTTTCCATTGCTAAAAAGGAGGAAAGTTGCTTTCGCCTCGTCAAGCTTATAAACCAGTCCAGGAAACTGTTCAGGCTCATATTCTGTATTACCTAGCTTCATTGCCAATGTATTAAGGTTTAAGTCCATACCCACAGATCCTGAAGCAACAATATTCTGGATATTTATTTTTGGCTTTATTTTAATTTTTATACCTATTTTTTCAAGGCTTTTTATTATTTTTTCTATAGACTCTCGCACTTTTTCAATGCTTCTTGCTCCAGTACAAACAACATTTCCGGAGCTGAATATCAATGCAGACGTTTTAGGCTCTTTTATCCTTATTACTAACCCAGGAAACTGCTCAGGATTGTATTCTGTATTGCTTAATGTAGCAGCCATTTTTTCCAAAGGAATATCATGCTCTAAACTTGTAGAAACAACAATATTCACAACCGTGATGTTTTTTTTCTCCATTTTAGCACCCCAATAACAACTTTTATTTATAAAGGGATATGGCCTTTATTTATAAATGCTTTTATTATCTATCATCTTCTTTGAGAAATATATATTAAATTACAGATGCCCCCTACATTTCTTATGGAAATATCACGTTTAGACGCCTTAAAACATTAAATTTTTGTTTTTTAATACTAAATAACATATACCACACCCCTTAATTTCCTATGGAGAACAGAAAAATTTATATATTTATTAACTATTGTTAATTTTATGGATAATCCCCAGGAGATTGAAGTTTGGTATGTTCTCCCTGCTATAAGGAAAGAGATAGCTCTGGAAATGAAAAAAAAAGGAGTTAAGCAGAAAGATATAGCTTCGATTTTAAATGTAACTGAAGCAGCAGTAAGTATGTACATAAATTCAAAAAGAGCGAAAGATGTTATTTTTCCAAAGGAGATAAAACAGATAATTGAAAAATCAACATCAGCAATTATAAAAAACCAAGAAACCTTATTAAAGCAAACCCAATACATACTTAAAAAAGTAAGACAATGCATGCTTTTGTGTGAATTGCATAAGAAATACTGCGAACTTCCGGAAGAATGTTGTCTTTGTGTTGAAAAAAGTGATAATTGATGAACCAAATTATAACTAACATCATGATTGAAGATCATAAAAGAATTGAAAATATATTGATGCATCTTAATTCAAAAATAAAAAGCAAAGAATTTAGAGAGAATTTTAATTTTTTTAAATCTGAGTTGGAAAAACATATGATAATTGAAGAAAAATCTATACTAAAAACATACAATCCGGAAAAATATAATCAAGATGTTGTTAAAAAAATAATCTCAGAGCATAAAGAACTTATCAAGATGATTAAAGAGATAGAGAAAGATCAAAATCCAGAAAGCAGTTTTTTGGCTTTTTCAGAATTATTAATAGAACACAAAGATTTTGAAAATAATAAGCTATATCCGAAATTAGACAAAGAGCTAACTAAGGAGCAAAAAGAACAGATATTTCAAAAAATAAAAAAGCAAAAGGAGATGTAAGATGAAAAAATGGAAAAATATAAATGAGTTTATTGAGTATCCCAAAGAAGGCATCCTTAGCAAAGAGTTTATTAAAGATAAGAATATAGATATAACCTTGTTTTGTATGGCAAAGGGGTCTTCAATAAGTGAGCATACATCAACAAGAGGGGGCTTTGTCCAGGTTATAGAAGGTGAAGGGTCTTTTGATTTAGAAGGTGAAGAGATCCAAATGAAGCCCGGAACCATAATCTTTATTAAAAAAAATTCAAAGCATTCTCTAAAAGCAAAAAAAAATACTAGTTTTTTACTTTCTTTATGTTGCAGCGATTAAAATGGGAAAAATCTATCTTGACAACGGCGCAAGTACAAAAACAGACAATAAAGTAGTTCAAGCCATGATACCTTATTTCAAAGAAATGTATGGAAACGCTTCTTCAATACATAAATTAGGAAAAGATGCAAAACTGGCAATAGAGAAATCAAGAAAAACAATAGCTAAGTCATTAAATGTGATTCCAGAAGAGATTGTATTCACTTCTGGAGGAACAGAATCAAATAATCTAGCTTTAAAAGGCACGGCTTTCGCAGCAGCTTCTATGAATAAAGAAAAAAACCACATCATAACAACAAAAATAGAGCATGACTGCGTTCTTGAGTCTGCAAAATGGCTCGAAACCCAGGGATTTAAGGTAACTTACTTAGATGTTGATAAAGAAGGGTTTGTTTTGTTGGAAAAACTGAAGAGTGCCATAACACCAAAAACATTGTTAGTTTCAATAATACATGGAAACAATGAGATAGGAACAATACAGGATTTAGAATCCATAGGAAAGGCATGCAAAAAAAATAATGTTCTTTTCCATACTGACGCCTGCCAGAGCTTTACCAAAGCAAATCTCGACGTAAAAAAATTTAATTTAGACCTTGTAACGTTAAATGCCCATAAAATACACGGACCGAAAGGTGTTGGAGCTTTATATGTAAAAAAAGGAACAATAATTATGCCTTGGCAACATGGAGGGGGACATGAGTTTGGTTTAAGGTCCGGAACTGAAAATGTTCCTGGGATAGTTGGATTTGCTAAGGCTGTCAAAATAGTTGATAGTAACAATATAAAAGAAATGGAGAGGCTTAGGGATAAGCTTATTGAAGGAGTTTTAAAAATACCTGAATCAAGGTTAAATGGCCCAATAGGAAAAAAAAGACTTTGCAACAATGCAAATTTTTCATTCAAAAAAATAGAAGGCGAATCAATAACAGGATACTTAGACATAATGGGGATAGCTTCTTCCACAGCCTCTGCTTGTTCTTCTATGAGTCTCGAACCGAGCCATGTTTTGATGGCAATAGGATTGAGCAGGGAAGAAGCCCACGGCTCTTTGAGAATTACACTAAGCAGATATACTAAAGAAGAAGATATAGATAAATTAATAAAAAAACTATCAAAAGTTGTTAATAAGTTAAGGCGGATCTCTCCCTTAGGAGGTTAAGATGTACTCAAAAAAAATTATAGATATGTTCAAAAACCCAAAATTTGCCGGCGAGATAAAAAACCCAGATGCTATTGGAGAAGTTGGAAATGTCAAATGCGGAGACATAATGAAAATATACTTAAAAATAGATTCCGGAATAATAAAAGACATTAAGTTCAAGACCTACGGATGCATGGCTGCAATAGCGGCTTCCGAAGCAATGTGCAAATTAGTCAAAGAAAAAACTTTAGAAGAGGCTTCAAAAATAACATCAAAAGACATTGTTAAGGAGCTTGGAGGAGAAATGCCTTTAGTTAAGGTTCATTGTTCTGTTCTTGGTATGGAAGCTCTTCAGAAAGCTATAGAGAATTATAACAAAAAATGATTTATATTGTAAGATTTTCTGAAATATTCCTAAAAGGAAAAAATAAAAAGGATTTTGAAAAAAAACTAATCCAGAACATAAAATCAATCTTTAAAGATAAGATATTAAGAGTAGAGAATAAAAGAGAAAGGATCATTGTTTATTCAAAATCCAAGCTCGACTTAAAAAGGGTTTTTGGAATTTATTCTTATTCTGAAGCTATAGAATCAGAAATAGAAAATATAAAGAAAATACTTAAAAAAGAGCTTCCGAAAAGGAAGTTTAAAACTTTTAGAATTAGTTCAAAAAGAATTGACAAAAACTATGCTAAAAGCTCTATGCAAATAAATAAGGAGATTGGTCAATTTGTTGTAGATTCATTCGATAAAAAAGTATCTTTAAAAAGTCCGGAATTAGATATAGGTGTTGAAATACTTCAGAAAAAAGCATATATATTTTTTAAAAAGGAAAAAGCTTTTTCAGGTTTGCCTGTTGGTATAGAAGGAAAAGTCTATGCACTAATAGAAAATAATAATTCAATATTGGCGGCTTTATTGATGATGAAAAGGGGTTGTTCTATAATTCCAATAGCCTCATCAAAAAAAAATATAAAAAAACTCCAAAAATACAGTCCAGAAAGAATAGATTTAAAAAATATTAAAAAAATAGACATTAAAGAAAAAATAATTGTTACTGGCCAAACATACGAAGATTTCACTGAATTAGGAAGCGATTTGGTTTTGAGGCCTTTAATATCCTTTGATAAAGATGAAGCAAGAAAAGAGTTCAGAAAATATTGATGCTATACTCGTTCTTGGACACATGATAAAAGATAAAACAAGGATGTGTAGGATTCTAGAGGCAAGAATAAGGAGAGCAGAAGAACTTTATGATATATATGGGTGCGGTGTTATATTTTCTGGGGGCAAAAGGAGAAACATAAACGAAGCATATTTCATGAAGAAGAATACAAGAATTCCTAATAAAGATATAATGCTTGAAACCAAGTCTCTAAATACAAAAATAAATGCAATTTTCTGCAAAAGAATAATATTAAAGAAAAAGTTCAAAACAGTAATTATCGTAACTTCTCCCTATCACATAATAAGGGCTTATGTAATCTTCAGAAAAGTTCTCCCTTTTGACATAAAAATGAAGATGGCTTCTTCAAGAGAAAGATATAGGCTTGTAATAAGGATTGAGCTGTTTTTTTCAGAGATATTAAAGATGCTTAAAGACCTGTATGATCTTGATTTTAATAGAAGATATAGAAAGCTGAACAAGAATTAATTTTCTAATATTATTTTAGCTTATCAACTAAGCGTTCGCATCTTTCAAAAATATCCTTCGCAAGCTTTTTTTGCTCTTTTGAATTACAGCTCTTAACTTCAATTCCTTCCCCAAAAAAAGCATAATAAGGTATTCTTCTAAAAGTGTTTTCTTTTAAGACATTTATGACTTTTTTCGAATCAAATCCACTTGTGTATTTGTTTATTTTTTCATTATATTTTTCAGGAACCCATAATCCGACTGGAACTATTTTCTTTCTATTTTTATGTATTTTTTCGTACTCACACGCGAGGTTTATCGCACCCCTATATGTTTTATTTTTATTTAATTTTTCCATGGGGCCTTCGGGAAATATCCCTATGAAATCATTTGTATTTTTAAGATAAAACAAAGACCTTTTTAGAGTAATATTTTTCCAAAATTTTATGTCTAACTCCTTAACTTTTACAGGTATCTCTCCTATCGATTCAAGCAGTTTCGGATTTTTTTCATATACATTCTCATATTGTATCCAGAAATGAATCTGTTTTTTTGTGAACATGCTTACTAAAATACCATCTAAACTTGTGGCGTGGTTAGCAACTAGAATTGAGGACTCTTTTGGAATGTTTTCTTTTCCATAAATCTTAGGGTTAAAACAGGGAAGCCCAATTGTGTTTAGTAAAATATGCGCTGTCCTATAAAGAAGACTATAATTATTGCTTATTTCTTGCTCCATTTTTTATGCAAGTTGAATATTATATTTATTTTTTTCTGAAAATCTTTATATATTGCGGATAAATCTTATTTTTTATGATTGAGAAAAAAGTTAAAGATACAATTGAAAAATATAAGCTGATAAGCAAAAAAGACAAAGTTGTTGTTGCAGCCTCCGGAGGAAAAGACTCTTCTGTTGTTCTATATCTGCTGAAGAATTTAGGCTATAATGTTTCAGCATTGTTCATTGATTTAGGCATAGGAAATTATTCAAAAAAAAATAGGGAAAACATCATAAAATTCTGCGAGAAGGAAAAAATAAAACTCAATATTGTTTCTTTTAAGGAAGAATTTGGGTATTCATTATGCTATATAAGGGACATTTTAAAGGAAAAAGACAGAAATATGAAAGCATGCACTGTCTGCGGGATTCTTAGAAGATATTTGCTGAACAAAAAAGCCAGAGAGATGAAAGCTGATAAGATTGTTACAGGCCACAATCTTGATGATGAGGCTCAGGCAATTCTTATGAATCTTTTTAAGGCCAATACAAATGTTTCTGCTCGTCTTGGGCCGATGGTCGGAGTTGTAAAAGATAAAAAACTTATTCCAAGGATAAAGCCCCTTTATTTTGTATCTGAGGAAGAAGTTAAAGAATTCAGCATGAAAAAAAAATTTCCTGTTTTGTATGATAAATGCCCCTGCGTTGTAGAAGCATACAGAAATCATGTAAGAAACCTGCTTAACGAATATGAAAAGAAGAATAAGGGAACAAAGGAAAACATAGTCCTTAGTTTTCTAGATATTCTTCCGTCATTAAGAAAAAAATACTCTGGAGAGTTGAATTACTGCAAGAAATGCGGAGAGCCATCATCCGGAGATGTATGTAATAAATGCTTGCTAATGAAAAGATTAACTTTATAGATTTATAGAGACATAACAAAAAAATATGAAGACAAGACCAAATTAAAAGGAGTTTTTTGATACCAGTCATAGATTTTCAGTTACTGAAACAAGTTATTTTTTCATAATGAAACTTTTTTGGTAAATTTTCAGAATTATTTTAAATCTTATGTCTGAATAATTTCTTTTCCCTCATCTCCAAAAATTTTCTTAGAACCGAATTAATTATAATTAGATAATAGGGTTTCATAAAATCACTTAAAAAATAATAATTATAAATTGTTTCGTTGTTTTGCCTAAAAACAATCGGTGCCTTTTCCATAAATTCAGTATCATTTTTTATAAATTGTTCAGCTACAGTATATCCTATCAAATGACAATAAAGATCTTCTAACCTGTTTTTCGATACTAAACGCGATCTTTTTATATGTTTTTTCATCCTACGCAAATTCTCTCCATTTTTATTAGAAAATGTTTTTAATTTTTCGTAGGTATTTATAATTTTTTTATAATTATTTTTATTCATTTTGTATCTCTCCAAGCATGATATTAAATCATCTTTCAATTCATTAAAATTTTTTCCTTTACCAACCAGATCATTAAATTCAAGTTCAAAACCAACCCCTTTGGAACATTTTTCATAATTTTCAACGATTTTAACAATTTCTTTAAAATCCAAATCTTTGTTTGTTAAACAGTTTCCAACATCATATACAAATTTAGTAATAAGTCCCATTTTTACTTTCGAATTATTAAACATATTCCTTTTAATCTCTCCATTTTCTATATTACTAGACCAAAAATTTAACCATAAATCGCACTCTTCTTTAAAAAAATCTTTATTTGAATAGTTTCTCGGTTTTTCATTTTCAAAAAAGTACGCAAATTTTGTATTTTCAACTAAATTTCTTCCAATACTTTCACCTAGCCTACCAAAGAATTCATCTATTTTGATATTTTTTTCATTTTGGGGGAAAATATAATCTCTAAAAAAATGAGATATCTCCTCAAAATAACTAATTCCTGAACCAGCATCTTTCTCTGATATTGAGATTACTTTGTATTTTGGATTATAACCACTTAAATCTCTTTTTGCAAAAGATAATCTCGGTTTTTCTTTTATTTTTACTTCAAGGAAATCTGATAAAATATTAATACAACAGTTTATTTCACTCTTAACCTTTTCTTCTAAATTCATCACAATTACAGAATTTAAATTATATAAAAACATATTTATTTTAAAGACTCTCAATCTTTAAATTTTGCATCTATGGATTCAATTTTTTTGTCAAATGACTTAAATATCTCATATGTGTTATTATTTGATAGCTGGTCTTTTATGCAAGCAAGTATTGGATATTTTTCTATAAGTTCATTAACCTTTTTCGAACAATTTTTTATTTCCGCACTATTTGTTCCAAACAAAATTTTTTTTTCATTTTGATAATGATCTTCATAGTTAATACCTCCGTTTTTAGAGCATATTATCTGATCCAAGTTCAAGTCCTTTATCTTCAAAATATTTGAGAAATAATTGACATAGTTATCAAATATTCTATAAATATAATTTAATTTTTTTTGTTTATCATTCTCTCCTTTTGAATTATATATTATCATATAGGTAATTATCAAATTATCTTTAATAAGTTTTTTTAATGAAAATCCTCTGAATTTCCAAAAGATTTGAATATTATTCACTTTTCAATATAATTCTTTGTATATATAGATTATTTTATTATAAAAAGTTAAATTTAAATAAATAAGAATACATTTTTGTTTTATGGATATTGCATTTGCTAAAGATAATGAAAAAGAATTTCTTAAGATAGCTGAAAAGCTTGGCATAGAGCTAAAGTTCGCTGCAAAGGCTAAACAAGGATATAAGGTTGATAATAAAATTATCTCAAACAATGGAAGCAGAAAGAACTTTGAATCTAAAACCATAGGACTTTTTTATGACTTAGAGAATCACAATGAAAGGGATTTTATCCATCAGAGAAACTCTGGCTTAAACCAGGTGCATGCGAAGATTGCGCATGACAAAGAAAAAATTATTGCATTTAACTTTTCTACAATTTTAAATTCAACACCCGAAAGAAGGGCACTTATCTTGGGAAGGATGAGACAGAATGTAAAGCTATGCAGAAAATACAAAGTAAAGATGTTCATCGGAACCTTCGCGTCAAATCCGTATGAGCTTCGCGGAGAGTATGAGTTAAAGGCATTTGGGTATTTTTTGGGCATGAACTCAAAAGAAATTAAAGAATCTTTAGCTCTCTAGAACTTTTTTCAAGTCTTCAAACTGGTCTTTAAATATATGTATGCTTGTTGAGAATATTGTTATGCTTCCCGGAAAGCAGTCAAGCTTTTTAACCATCAGCTCCTGCAGAGAATATATCTGAAATATGTTTGCAGGCCAGCCGAAAAAAAGATCATTGCTTCTGATTACAGCAGTTATATTAAGCCTGTTTTTTCTTAACTTAAAGTCAAGGCTTATCAATCCAGGAACCCCTTTTTTGTATATGCTTGCATCTTCTTCAGGATCCCAAAGTGTAACAACAGCCCTTCTTGACTCTCTTGTGTTCTTAAGCAGGGGAATAACAAAATCATCTATCTGGTCTACTTTATTTCTGTAGTTAAATATCCTAGGTCCGTAGATGTAAGAATATACTGGAGCAAGATTTTTTGACTGTATTATGTTTTTTATTTCTTCCAGAGGAGGATAAACCCATTTCTTGAAGCTGTTTAATATTTCAATAGGGCCGGTTATGTCTTTTTCAGGGCTTTTTATCTTTATGGTTAGATTAAGGACTTCTCTGCACACCCTGTTGTTGTCTTCAAAATCCTTGCCGTTTTCAAAAACATACTTCAATGCCCTTTTCCAGGCTTCAGTTGTTGTTTCAGTTTCAATTTCCATCTTAATCAAAAAACTCCTGTAGTGTTAAATCTCCTTTCTGCTGCTCTTTGAAGTCATAGCAGAAGAAAGGTATCTTATAAGTGTTTAAAATTATGTTCAGCTCCCTGCATATCTCTTTTGGAGAAACCCTGCCTGCCCTCTTTATCCTTAGCCTGTCTCCACCGTCAAATATTTTCATTATCTCCTCTTTTTCTTCAAGAAATTTCATTGTCTTTTTATTATAAAGGTCTTCTGTTTTTTCAATCTTCAGCCTTGCAAAGCTTTCCCTTGTGAATTCTTTTTTTACAAAACTAGAAAAGGCGCATGAAAAAGCAATTCTGAAGTTAATAGGCATTCCGCATGATAAGTATATTGTTTCTTCTGAAGCGCAGAACTTGTCAATAATATCTTTTATGTTTTTAAGAAGCTCAAGATAATATGTATCGTTGTCTTCTTTCCATCCATAATTCCAGAATCTTATATAATTTTTTCCGAAAGAAAAAATGTCTTCAATAAAAGACTGGTTTACCTTAACAAGAGAATCAAAATACTCTCCAGACTTTCTTCTCTGAAGAGAATTAGCAAATAAAAAAGCCTTGGCTATCTTTAAAATAAATTCCCTAAATTGATTAAAATCCTTGTACTCTTTTATAAAACGCTTCATATCAACAGCGACAGTTGAAAGAGAAAGAACAAGGCAGCTTATATCATCTTTTAAAGTGTCTTTATAGATTTTCCATTCATCCGGCTTTAATGTGTAAGGGCCGGCTTTGCCTATAAAACATGGCGCTTCATAGACATCCTGGTTTTTTATGTATATTACTTTTTTCTCTTTATGGTAATGCTCAACTATCTTTTGGAAAAGCGACTCCCACTTGTTTAGCTCTTTTGACCTTATGTCAAATATTATTATCATCTTTTTGGGATTTAGGGAAGTATAATCTTTCATAAAGTTAAGTATTGTTTTTTCATTTTTGAGATTTGTGAAATCCAATATTATGTTAATTTGTTTTCCATAATCATTTGACTGTTCATCAAGGTTTTTAAGGAACTCTTTGCTGCTGCCATTATTATCCAAAAAAGTCTCAAAATCATTTAAGCATACAGAATCATTTATGTTTGAGAACAAAGACATAATTGTTTGCTCAAGCTCTTCGTAAGTTTTAAATTTCGAAGTTTCTATTATTATGCTGTTTACTTTTTCTATCCAGGAAGCCGGCTCATATTTCATCAGTAGGTTTTTATCTTCATATCCTTCAATAGGCATCAAAGGCAGACTCGGCTTTTGTATGATTATCTTTCTCTTTTTTTTCCTTAAGATAAGTTCTTCTCCCTCTTCAAGAGCAAGTGCATAATACTTAGAGCCTTTCGCCCCTGTTTTTTTCAGCCTAAGAACATCTTCTTCTGTTAGCTTATTCAGGTAATAAAGTATTTTTCTATGCAGCTGGGCCTTTCTTCTCTTTGCTTTTTTTATGGCTCTCTTATCTGTTATCGAATAAATAGAGTTTCCTATCTCAGTTGATTCATTTGGGTAAAGATTAGTTATTATATCATAAGTTGAGAATTCTTTATTTGGATGTTCT
>PXDW01000017.1 GCA_003564925.1 Candidatus Woesearchaeota archaeon
AGTATTATGCAGAAAGCGGTACATGGACATGCAATGTAACTGCCTATGATTACAGTAACTCATCAGGATCTTCTTCAATATCAACAAACATAAACGAGCTTGTCGCAATTAATCTTTCAACTTCAATAATGGATTTTGGCAATCTTGCTGTTGGAGACATATCTGTTGAAGATTATAATCTAACTATAACAAACCTTGGAAATACAGATATAAACCTTTCTTTGAAAGGATATGGCGTTACAGAAGGAGATGGCCTGGCAATGGATTGTACAAAAGACAATATAACTGTAGAATACCAAAGGTATTCAAAAAATTTTGGAACCAATTATGAGGATATGATTAACCTTACTTCAGGCTACAATCAGATAGTTGATTTTACTCTTCCTAAAAGAACAAATAATACAGCACATGGAGCTGACAGAAACAGCACCTACTGGAAAATAAAAATACCTTTAGGGGTAAATGGAAGATGCACAGGAAGCATAAATTTTTTAGCCGTGATAACATAACTGCCTTTAATGATGATAAAATAACCAAATGAAATAATGATGGTCAAATCAAAAAATTCAAATTAACATAAAATAGATTAACGTAAAATTTAAAAATGCTGAACTTAAAAAAAATTATAATGGGTAAAATAAAAGAAGAGGCAGATAATACTCAAACCAATCATTTTAATAATAATTACAGTTGCATTTTTTCAAATAAGCGATTTTATTTTATTTTTACGGTTTTTATAATGCTGTTAAGCTTACTAGTAATACCTAATGTTAAAGCTACAAGCATTGGGATAAGTCCTGGAAATGTTGTTTTTAATAATATGCTTAAAGGAGGATATGCTGAAAATACCGTGATAATAAGCACCAATTCTGTCGATTCTGTTGTTACAAGCTTGTATCTTAAGGGAGATATTAAGGATTGGGTAACTCTTGTGCCTGATAACAGGACTTTTTTAATGTCTTCTTCTGAGCCTTATGAATTAAAAATCATTATGCAGCCTCCGACGGATGCAAGAAGCGATTATTATACAGGAAGCATAGATTTTATAACTGAAAGATATGGCGAAATGACTGGGAGGGCCGGCGGATTTGTTCGCGCAGGAGTAACAATGAGACTCGAAACAACTGTTTCAGACGATGAAATAATAGCCTGCAGGTCTGGAGCTTTTAATCTTGATGATATAGAGTACGGAGATCCTATAAGATTATCTTCAACAATTATAAATGATGGGAATGTTAGGATTAGACCTTCAATAACATATGATATTTGGAACCAGGACCAGACAAGGCTTGTTATTTCAGGATCTTTTGAAAGTCCCGAAATACTTCCAACAACAAGAGTTAATGTAGTTCAGAACATACCCAACAGCTTAAGTATAGGGCAATATTGGGCCATAATAAAAACAGAAGACTGCGGGCAAAGCGATCTATTGACTTTTAGTGTAGTTGAAAGAGGAAGCATAATAGACAAAGGGGTTCTTGAAAGGATAACAAATCCTTTATGGGTTTATTCTTTTGAGCCAATAGAAATTAAAGCTGTTTTCAGAAATGACGGGCCTAGAACAGTAAGTGCTAAATTTCAAGGTGATATAAGGCTTGATAATTCAATTGTTGGAATAATAGATACTGAAGAAATAGATGTTCCCAGCAACCAAAAAGCAGATATTATAACTTATTTCACTCCAGACAGACCTGGAAAATATGTGATATCAGGCCGTGTTGTATATAATAGAAAATTAACATATGAAAAATCAAGCATACTTAATGTAAACTATCCAAGTGCAAAGAGAGATGCAAACATTATACCATTTATAATTTATATATTTATTTTAACAACTATAATATTCTTAATAAGAACTATATTCATAACAAAAAGAAGAAAGAAAAACAATAACAATGCTTAATATTATTGCATATTTTATTTCTCTAATTTTCTTTTTTTATCTGTCAAATCTTAACTACTCATTCCTTGTTTGATTATTCCTTTATTTCTTAACCCGAATTACAACATCAAATGTTTTATTAATTAGTCTTCCTCTTATTAAAAGTTTACCTTTATATGATTTTGGCAATTCGTCTTTTTTCGCATAAAAATCAATATTTATTATCTTTTTTTCTTTTGGACCTAATCTAAATGAATCTTTACTGAAAGATATAAACCTCTTTATTTCATCAGTGGAACTAATTTCAATTTCGGAATAATTATTTTCTGTATTATTTATTCTTATATATTCTTTTTTAGTCTGATCTTGGTTTAAAACAATCAAGAACTTATTTTTGCTTTTTAATTTATAATTTTTTATTAATAAGAATAAGAATAAAATTGCAATTCCACTTCCAGATATAGAAGACAATATCTTAATTATTAGCTTTACATCCCTTTCATAATCCATGATGCCTGGGATTTGTTTCTCCATAACATTGAACTTTTCTTTGCTTATAGAGCTAAAATTGCCATAGCTTATATTAGTATAAAAGAAATATTCTCCACTATCAATATTTTCAGGAATTTCTAAAGATTTTTTTAATGATGTTTCCTTTTCTATTTCTATACTTTCTTCATTAAACAATACCATAATGCCTTCTTTGTTTTTAATAGCATAATAAATATTAAGAATCATTGGTCCAGAATCTATCAAATTAAATATATCTATATAGCTTGTTATAAAATTTCCCTTTAGTATATCATATTTTTCTATTTCTATTTTTGAGTCAAATAAATGTGATTTTTCTAATACTCTTATTGTCATTACAACTATTATATTTTCTTTTCCATCGTCGCTCTTTATATTTATCTCTCCCTCATAGAGTCCAGGCTGCTCATCTTCTTTAGAGTACACATTTATCCTTATCTTTTCAGTGCTTTTAGATTCTAATATAATGCGATTTTTATTAAATGAGATAAATCTTCTTATATTCTTCGAATCAAATGTTAAGTTTAGATTTTTATCTCCAACATTTGTCATTTCAAGAGTGATTGTTTTTCTCTCTCCTTGCCTTAGTACAATTTCGAATGAGTAATCATTCAATATGATCTCGCTTTGTATTTCTTCAGTTATAATATGGTCTTCTGTTATTTCATCAGGGCTCGGAGCATCTCTTGCTCCACTTCCTCCCCCCCCACTACCAGAAGGAATTGCAGTTTCTTCAGTATCATAAACACAACTCATAATTTCAGAAGGCTTATTTTCTTGGCTTACACAATTATTCAAATCAACACATGTTCTTGTTTGTATGTTGTTTGGCTGACAATCGCTCCAGTCAGTGCATACCCAGTTTTCTATACAACTTTGGTTTATAATCTCTAATGTTGCGCCTAAAGAGCACAAAGTGCCTCCGCAAAGAACACAACCTGTTATAGGCAAGGAAAAATCGCAATCAAATCCACTAAATAAGATGCCATATACGAGTATAAAAATACACACAAATAATACACTAGAAAATAATCTCCATTTTTTCATAAACATACATTATTTCTTTCTTTTTCTTTTTATTAAAATTAATAATAATATTGATAATACTAATATTACTGTAACAAATAATAAGATTATAGAATAACTATAATCATCTGATTCTTCCTTTTCCTTTTCGGGAACTACGACAATATCAAACCTTTTTATAAAACCAGCAGGAGCAATCCCCACCATTCCAGTTTCTTTGTTTTCATCTGTTGTTGAAGCCATCCTATATTCTATGCTGAATACATCCCCTATAGAGGCATTTTTTGGTGCCATAAAAAACATTTCTATCTTATAATCATCAGATAATGTATCAGGCGGAATTTCATATACTTCTTGAATCTCATTAATCAAATACTCTTTACCTATTGTTATGTTAATATAAAAAAATATACTTTGATTTCCAGTATTTTGAGGATATATATTAACATTTCCTGTTTCTCCTAAACCCAACTTTAACTCTCTTTCACCAGTTACAGGATTTCTTGGAAGATATGTGCTCGCAACTGCTGCAAAAGAAATATATGAACATAATAATATGCTAGATAAAATCAAAATCAATAATGATATTTTATTTTTCATTTTCGCTTGCGTTCAAAATATTATTTCAATATTTCATAATCGAGTAATTGTTATTAATAAAATTAATAAAAAAATAAAAAATATTACTTTATTTGGCTTAGCTTATGAACACTATGTCCCAATCACTATCAGTAGTATAAACTCCCGGTGCCTGACCTTCTGGAATATCTACATAGTTGTACATAATCCTTGTTTCAGAAGCTCCACGATTCAAGCTG
>PXDW01000066.1 GCA_003564925.1 Candidatus Woesearchaeota archaeon
AAAATTAGGGGTTTTATAGCAATTGTCGGGGTTTTGCCAAAACCAAACCTTTCCAAGTTTTTTTAGGCAAAAAATATGATATTTTCAAGGTGTTTTGCCTTGGTTATATAAAAAAAGCCCCTTAAATAGCCTCTATTTTGATATAATACTAATATTTAATTTTTGCTTAAATGTTTTATACAAATTTTATGCTTAATATGACATCATATCAAATGGTGTCGGCATAATACAAACATTTAAATACTTAGGCAGGCATTAAAAAAACATGGTTAAAATAGTACTTTCTGGAACAGAACCCAGTTCTATGAATCCTAAGGCAGAAGAGCTGGCAAATGTGGTTATAGATAGGGTTGGGTTAAATCCTAGAAAAAAAGGCTCTACTGATAAGATGTATAGAACCCTTATTGAATTGTATGAAAGAGCCAAGAAAGCAGCCCAAAACAAGAAGCCTGAGGAAGCAGTAATGACTGTAGAGGAAATGGGGGCATTTGCAGGCATAACAAGGCAGACTATGTATGATTACTTAAAAAGATGGACTGAGCTTGATCTAATAGTGAAAACAAGCTATATTTATGAGGGGAAAGTAATTATTGGCTATAAATTGAACGGCTTAAACCTTGAAAATGCCTTTGAAAAATCTTTTGTTAAAATAAAAAATCATATGGAAGCTACCCAAAAATATGTTAAAGAGCTTCAAAAAGCAATCAAGAATGAAAAATTAAGCCAAAAAATGAAGCAAAAAGATTAGTTTTTGATTAAAACTTTCTATCAATTTTTATTATTTGTTCATTTTTGTGTTTTTTAAAATATTTTTTGAAAAAAAAATAATATTGTCGGTATTTTATATAATACCGAATATTTTTTACATTACTTAGAATTAATTATATATAATATAGACAATTGTCGATACTTTACCAACAAATAAAATTTTAAAAAAACTGATTCAAGGCAAAAGTGAGGATAAATAAAAAAATATAAATGGCCTTAATTAAAAAAATAAATAAGAGTTCTTGGCCTGCTGTATCTTAAAGTGAGTTTTTGAGGTAATAAAAAAATTATCCAAAAATATCCTTTAAAACAGAAGAATCAATGCCTACAAGGTTTTCTTTGGCCTGCTGCATCTTAAAGTGAGGGTCAAGGCTTAAGTAAGCTTCATTTTCCCTATAAGACTTCATGATAGGAACTCCTTTAAGTATCAAATTTGAGATATAGCGCTCAACAAGCTGCTTTGTGAGGCTTAATTTTCTAGCTATCTGTAAAAAAGTGAGTTCTTCGCTTGAATAAAGCAGAATAAAAACCTCTTTTTCCCTGTTTGTGAGGCTAATTTTAGGGTAGATTTTGGCTTCTTTTTTGGATTCCCCCTTTAAATGTGAGACTTCGAGCTGAAGCTCTGATATTTTTTCATCTAATTTCTCTATTTTTGCCTCTAATTCCATAATATACTCATAATTAGCATTGATCTCATCAGTATTCTGGTTTATTGAGTCCAAATGCTGGCTGAATTCCTCTTTAATTTTTGAAAAAACCTTTTTTAAAGAAGAATTTATCTTGTTTTTCTTCCAAAAAATTACAACCACCCCGCAAAAGTGAGGATAGCAACCTTATATTTAAATTTTCTCTAAAATCCAGCATCCCACTTCTATTTTTTCAACTCTTTTTTTATGGAAGTCCATTGTTTTTTTTAGTGGAAATCTGAAATATAGAATATCTGATATTATAAAGCTAAAATCTTTGGTTATAGCTTCTATAAAACCTTTGCTAGTAACTTTATGAAAGCTATATATTTTATTGCTTATTTCAAAAGCTTTTTCCAGAAATTTCTTGTCGATATGCTTCTGCTTAGTTCCAAAAGGAGGATTTTGGATTACTAGATCAACGCGCTTATTAAAGTCAGAAACATCACTTATAATAAAATCAGATTTTCCTTTTATTTTAATAAAGTGTTTTATTTCCTCCAGGTTATTTTTAGCAATATTAACGGCATTCTTATCAATTTCAACAAAATATACCTTTTTAGCACCCAAAATTAAGCATCCAATGCCTAATAAGCCAGTTCCTGAGCCAAAGTCAACTATTACTTTATCAGATATATCTCCACTCATGTAAGCTCTCCAAAGCACATCTGAAGCTATTTCAGAATCTGTCTCGTACTGCTCTAATTTAACAGAAGCCTTATGGAATTTTTTCAATCTTGAAAGTATTATGGCTAATTCTTTTTTTGAAACCATCTTGAATTTATAATCGACATATAAATAAAAAACTTTCTAATGAATACTTAAAATATAAAAATATTTAAATCATGTGTATTATAACAATCCTGGGGTGAATAAGTGAAAGCATATCTTGATATAATAAGGAAAATACTAGATGAAGGTGTAATAAAAAAGAACAGGACTGGTATTGATACAGTAGCCATTGCCGGAGCTATGTTTGAGCATGATATGGAAGATGGCTTTCCTTTATTGACTACAAAAACAGTTCCTTTAAGGCTTGTTGCTTCTGAGCTTGAATTCTTCATAAAAGGAATTTGCGACAAAAAATGGCTGCAGGAAAGAGACAACCATATCTGGGATGAATGGTGCACTCCTTTAAAAGTTCCTTATGCCCATGATCCTGAAACAAAGAAAAAGATGCTTAAAGAAAGAGACTTAGGCCCTATATACGGATGGCAGTGGAGGCATTTCGGAGCAGAGTATATTGATTATAAGACAGATTACAAAGGCAAGGGAGTTGATCAATTAAAAAGACTTGTAGAGGATTTAAAGAATAATCCTGACAGCAGAAGAATGCTTGTTTTGGCATGGAATCCTATGGACCGAGACAAGGTTATTCCGCCTTTCTGCCATTATGGTTTTCAAGTTACTGTAATAAACGGAAAGCTAAACCTTTTATGGAACCAGCGCTCAGTAGATTCTGTTTTGGGGTTGCCTTTTAATATAGCAAGTTATGGGCTTTTGCTCCATCTTTTGGCAAAAGAATCAGGGCTAAAGGAAGGAAAGCTCGTAGGTTTTCTTGCAGATACACACATTTATGTAAATCATTTAGACGGAATAAAAGAGCAGCTAAATAGAGAACCCAGGCCTCTCCCCAAAATAGAAACAAATAACTTCAAGTCTATCTTTGACTGGAAATATACTGATTCAGAAATTAAGGATTACAAGCCTTATCCAAGAATAAAGTTTGAGGTCGCTATATGACAGAGATTGTTGTAATTGTCGCTATAGCGAAAAACAATGCTATTGGAAAAGATAACAAGATTCCCTGGCACATAAAGGAAGATTTTGAGCATTTTAAAGAAAAAACAATGGGTTTTCCTTGCATAATGGGAGATAAGACATATGAGTCATTGCCAGAAACTGCAAAGCCCTTGCCTGGAAGAGAAAATATTGTCTTAACTCTTGACAAAAGCTTTAATCCAAAAGGAACTACAGTTTTTAATGATTTTGAAGAATCCATAAATTATGTCAAAGAAAAAAAATATGAGAAGGCTTTTATTATTGGAGGAGCTACAATCTACAGATTAGGAATGGAGATAGCAGATACCTTGGAATTAACAATTATAGAAAAGGATTATGAGGCAGATACATTTTATCCGGAGATAAATTTTAATGATTGGAAATTAATAAAAAAAGAAGACAAAGAAGGAAAAGATATTAACTTGGGTGAGAGTGTAAGGTTCTCATTTCTAACATATAAGAGGAAAAAATGAACGGACTAATAGATGATATTGAGGTTAAAAAAATAATAGAAAATGAACTGGATAGGCAGAAGAATGAATTGAACATGATACCTTCTGAAAACTACTCCAGCAAAGCTGTTTTAGAGGCTTCTGGCTCTATTTTAATGAACAAGTATGCTGAAGGCTACCCAAAAAAAAGGTATTATCAGGGAAACAAGTTTATTGATGATATAGAGATTCTTGCAATAGAAAGGGCAAAAAAGCTTTTTAATGCTGAATATGCAAATGTGCAGCCCAATTCAGGCAGCCCTGCAAATATGGCTGTTTATTTCGCATTGCTTGAGTATAAAGATAAAATCTTAGGCATGGACTTATGCCATGGAGGCCACTTAACTCATGGCTCTCCTGTAAATTTTTCGGGAAAATTATACAATTTTATAAATTACGGTGTTGATAAAGAAACTGAACTATTGGATATGGACAAGATAAGAAAGCTGGCTGAAAAGGAAAATCCAAAGATGATTCTAAGCGGCTATACTGCATATCCTAGAAAGATAGATTTTAAAGCCTTTCA
>PXDW01000072.1 GCA_003564925.1 Candidatus Woesearchaeota archaeon
ATTATTAAGATTGTGGGCCATTACAACATTCCTTTCCTCTATCAGAACTCTGTAAAAATTTGGATATCTGTGCTTAACCAGCTTTAATAATCTTTTAATCAGGCTTTTCGGGGGAACTTTTCTCAGATCAAACATTATCTTTTCTTTTTTTGAAAAAGGAGACTTGATTATATCAAGAAACAGCCTGAATTTTTCTTTCCATGTTATTGCTTTTGAAAATCTTCTAAGTGTTATTTCTATATCTTGATCAATTAAAGCAATTCTTATATTATTCTTTTTGGCTAACCCTATGGCAGTTAGCATTTCCGTACCAGGCTTTACGTTAACAAGCTTACCTAGTTTTTTCTCTGCCCACTCCCCGATTATTGAAAAAAGAAATCCTTTAAAACCAACACTTCTTAATATAGCTAAGTAATCTTTTTTACCTCCTTTTCTAAGGGCATGATATCTTTTGTAATCAAGCTCCAGAGCAACAACATCTGGCTTTAATTCTTCAATAGTTCTTTTTACTTTATCAACACTCTCTTGGGATATATGTGAAGTTCCGATGATTGTTAGGTTTTTATATTTCATATTTTGTAAGATTTTTATATTATTTAATAATTTTTCTACAATTCGTTCTTCTATAACATTAATGATTACTTTGGAGCAAGTAATTAGAAAACTTTAAATAGTAAATATGCTATTTTAGAATTATAAAACATTGGAGGGGATTTTATGTTAAAGATGAAAAAACTGTCTGAAACTTATGATATGAAGGTTTTTACAGACTCAGGAGAATATTTTGGCGATATTGAAGAATCAATACTAACCCAAAACAAGGTTTTTGGATGGAGGGTTAAGGCATCAAGAAACTCATTCTTAAACTCTGTTTTAGGCTCTGCAAAAGGGGTTATAGTTCCGCACCAGCTTGTTAAAAGCATCGGAGATATAATGATTATAAGCAAGTCCGCGGTACCTTCATACAGCCCAGATGACGATGCTGATTAAATTTTTTCCATTTTTTTCGTAAATATTCATCTTTTTTCTTGATAACCTTTTTATATAGTGCTCACTTTATTAGTTCAAGGTGATGAGGATATGAATAAGCAAACAGCTGAAGTAGTAGTTGATTACAAAATACCCATGCCTAGCAAACTCGAAGGTATAACAGAGGAAAATTTTTGGAAATATCTAATGTGGCAAGATGATAAAAAAATATTATCAAAAAAAATAATTGACGCTTTTAAAAAGAGTGCTATATCAACTTCCGGTTATAATGACACCAATAGACCTGAGAATAATACTGAAACAGATTTTATAATAGGCGATATAAAGTATTCGGTAAAGACAGTTCTTACAACCAAAACACCTTCTTATAGTGATGCATTTGATTCAGTTTCAAACTATGTTTCTGTTTTATTAGAACAACATAAAAAAAGTATAAAAAGAAAAGATGTGAGAACAGAAGAAGGAGAAGCATATATTGCTGTTAATGATTTATCAAAAAAAATAGACAATGACTTAAATAACATTCTTAAAGGGAAAGAAGGGGTATCACAAAAATTAATTTTTATAGGGCCTAAAGATTTAGTAACAGATATTCCCGAGTCAATTAATTATACTTTTGGAAGGGATTATTCAGCTTTTTCTGATTATAATGCAAGAACGTATAGATTTGCAGAATTATTTATAAAAAAGGCAGATAAAAGAACAAATTCTTTCAAAGACCAGATTCTAGAAGATTCATTGAAGACTCTCGGCATTAAGAATAAGAAAGATTTGAAAGAGATAGTTGGCATAGCATATTCTTTTGAGAACATGAAATTTACAAATCAATTAGAGCCAAGGTCCCGTCCAAAGTATGCAGACATTTTTGATAGATTTATTAAACCTGCACCAGGAAAAATACAAAAAAGATCTGTGTTTGGCGATTTAGTTAAAATTTTAATGATAAAAGAACAAGGATTAGGAGATATACTAAAAGAAAAAAATCATGTTGACAATAAATTTTATGAAGATTATAATCCGGTAGTCAAAGGTGGAAAAGTTTATATCAGGCTCCAAGGTATTAAAGAAAGATTATCTTTTTATAAGAAAGAATTATCTACACCTTCTATAGAACAAAATATATTCCAAAGACCCTTAAGAATCTATTAATTTACTTAACTTCCTGAACACCCTCAAATAAAGTTTTCAATCCTTGGGATAGGGATTCTTTTTCAGAAATAATTTCGTGAACATATGGGTTTAGAATCCATTTATCGTTAATAATCGGATTCACAAATATTATATTTAATTCTTTATTTTTGATAAACATATCCCAATTCTTAATGACATAATTTAAGTTATCTTTTTTATTCAAACAGACTATAGTTATAAAACTATCTCTTATCTTTTCTTTCAGACTATCAGTTAATTCTGGTAAAATAATATATAAATGTTTTTTATCCTTAAATTCAAATTCAATCATATCCTGTAAAACCTTAAAATCTATTAATCTATTATTGAAAATATCCTTATGCTTTACAAAGTTTATGCTCCATTCTTTTAAGCTATCTAACATTTTATTTTCTTTCTTGTATTTTTTGAATTATGTGCGGCAAAGAAAAAGCGATTACATATAAAATACTTATTATATAAGGGTTATGAGTTAACTCAAGATTAAACCTTTCTGAAATGTAATTTGCAATATTCACAACAACAAACATGTTTATGATAGCAATCATTGGTATGAACAAGCTAGCAACCACATATTTTTCCTTGTTAAGGCTAGCTATATCTCCCAGTATTAGGCTGAAAAGAAGACCAAATGTTGCTCCTAATATTATTATTGTTATATAAAGCAAAAAATTGGGCATAGTTATTAATATAGGAATCATAAATACAGATATTACAAAATTTCCAACAATAGCCAATAATAAACCTGCCCAATAGACTAACCTATCTAACAGGATTAAAGCAGGTCTTTTTTCAACTTCAGCATTTTCAAATATTTCAAGTGTTTTTTCTATCTCTGCTTCTGACCATCCTTTTTTTCTTAGTCTTTCTCTTAAGTCATCTGCCATTTATTTCAACCCAAACACTCTTAACATATAGTTAAAAAATCCGTCTTTTTTCATCATACTTTCTTCATACTTTTCTCCAAGAAGATTCGCTGCTAACTTTTTATATCCTACCGAAGCATAGCAGTTTGGATGCGAAAAGGCAACAGGATGCTTCATTCTTATAGATTTCCTTATAGAATTATCGTGAGGTATTATACCAATTATTGGTTTTTCAAGCATGGCCTCTATATTGCTTAAATTAATATCAATATTATCATTTTTTACTTTTGTTATTACAACTCCTGAAACTTTGGTTCCAAGCTTTTCAGTAATTTTTATTGTTTTCAGAGCATCTATTATTGCAGGCATTTCTGGATTAGTTACTATAATAACTTCGTCAGCAGCTTCCAACAAGTTTAGGGCATTTTTCCCAAGTCCCGGAGGCGTATCAACAATTATGACTTCTGCCTTTCCATGAAGATTTTTTAGAGCATCCACAACTTTTTCGTGGCTAATTTTTTTAATATCATTCAAAGATATGCTGCCAGGAACAATTTTTAAACCAGAAGGATGAAGGTATACGGCCTCACTTATATCTTTTTTGCCATCTATAACATCATGTAAAGTTATAGGAACTATTGGAGACCCCAAGTATATTCCTATGTTTGAAGTAGTTAAATCACCATCAAGAATTATGACATCTCTTCCAAAATTTGTCAAAGCAGTGCCAAGATTTATGGCAGTAGTTGTTTTTCCAACACCTCCTTTCCCAGAAGTAATGGCAATTAATCTTGTCATTTTACCCCCCATATATTAATTCGTCAATATACTTAATAAAGTTTTGTATTTTTTTATAATAATCATTTATTGAGTCTATATCAATCCTTACTGTTTTACCGTCAACATCAGCAATCATATTCACGTGCCTTCTATATTCTTCGCTTTTTGTGTATTCTGAGTTCTTTAGTTTTCTGAATAATAAGTATGTGGATAAATTTTCCCTTACAACAGGATAATCATAAATTTTACTGACAAACTCGACCTTAAGAAGAGCTCTTTCAGGAAGCTCTTTAATCTCTTTTTTATACAACGCCATTTTCAGAAGGCTGTCTAATGCGAATTCGTAAGCATTAATCATCCTTTCTACAATGCTTAGAAGAACATCAACCGTCCTCGTATACTTCAAACTAACATAAAT